>JBDSUI010000084.1:0-11385 GCA_039927795.1 Pseudoxanthomonas sp. | reverse complement strand
TGCCCCTGCGCACGCCGCGACTCCGCAATATCACCCGACCTCGTGCCGGTGGCAGCGATGAGCGGCACCACGTTCCCACGATTTGACCGCAGCATCCTGTCCGATGACGGCAATGCCCTGACTTTCTGTTCGACCTGCGCTTTTTCCCAGGCCTGTCTGGCCGAGGGCATGGACAAGGCCGCGCTGATGGACTTGCACATGCTGGTCGAACATGTGGGTCCGCTGCACGCTGGCGACCATGTATTCCGCGAAGGCGACCCCTTCGAGGCGATCGCTGCAGTGCGCGCCGGAACCGTCAAGACCTATGTGGTAGACCGCGAAGGCCACGAACATGTGCTGGGCTTCCATCTACCGGGCGAAGTGATTGGCCTGAATGCCATCGACGGTGACCGCTACCCCTGCAATGCAGTCGCTCTGGACACCGTGATGCTGTGCCGGTTCTCGTTTCCGAAGATCTCAGTGCTGGCCGCGCGTCTGCCCGGATTGCAGCAGCATCTTTTCCGTTTGATGAGCCGCGATATCGGCACCGCCACCCTGCTGGCCGGCGACTGGACCGCCGACCAGCGCATGGCGGCGTTCCTGCTGGGCCTGTCGCGGCGCCTGGCCGAACGTGGTTTCTCGCCCGACCGCTTCCAGCTGACCATGGCCCGCACCGACATCGCCAACTACCTGCGCCTGGCCCCGGAGACGGTGAGCCGCGTGCTGAAACGCTTCCAGGGCGAGGGCATGCTGAAGATCGACCGGCGCGAAGTGGAATTGACCGGCCGTGACCGTCTGCAGGAACTGGCAGCGGTCATATTGCGGAGTTAGCTGCTCCGGAATAGATTCACAGCACGTTGGACAGACAGAGCGGCATCGCGTGCGAACAGTAGGGAGCTCATTGATCTTGTTGCTTGCCGGGTTGTCGACCTGGACGCCAGCCGAAGCTTCTTCTTCTCAGGCAAGCCGGAAGCCATAGGCTGGCAAGGTGTATCGGAGGTCACTCGGCTCGAGCACGTTCGCCAGGCCAAGGCCGACGCGATCAAGGCACGTGATGTTCTCTGCAACAATGTCATCAGTCTGATCGACGCGGTGTTCGCAAGCCTTGAACCACGAGAAGGAACCTTCTCCAATGTAAAGGACGCAACAGACGGGTAGCTCGCCTCGGTGTCCTTTGATTACAACTTGCTTGCCAACGGAACGAGCACGAACTGGGGCAAGGAAAAGTGGCAACTGATCAGGACCGAACAGGGCTGGAAGATTTTCTCGGTCGTCTACGCCATCCGCGACAAGTGGAGCACGGCTGAGGGCTGACAGTTGGGTCCTGCAGAATCCATGTAACCCATCGGGCTGAATCAAAAATTTGATCCCACGGAGGAATTCCGGTGTCCCAGCCACTGTCCCGACTACCTTTCCTGCTGCAACGCATCGACCACGTGGTGTTTCGGGTCAAGGACCTGCACCGCAGCGTCGATTTCTACCAACGCGTGCTGGGCTGCAGCGTCGCCAAGGTGCAGGCGCACCTTGGCCTGGTCCATCTGAAAGCAGGGGCGTCCATGATCGATCTGATCAGCCTGGACGGCGCGCTGGGGCGCCAGGGTGGTGCCGGCCCAGCGCCGACCGCCAGGAATGTGGAGCATGTGTGCTTGCGCATAGATCCATTCGATGAAGCCGATCTGATTGCGCATCTTGCACGGCATGCGGTGAGCCCGACCGGCAAGGCCATGGTCAACTTCGGTGCCGAGGGTGACGGGCTTTCCCTCTACTTTGCCGATCCCGATGGCAACCGCATCGAGCTGAAAGGGCCGGCGACAGGCAGGCAGCCGTAGTCCTTCAACCCTGACGCGCGTCGCGGTTGCTGGCCCGGTTGGCGGCGCTGGCCTGGCGCCTGTCCGGTCGCGGACCTGGGCTGCACGATCATGCACGGCGAACTGATCGACTTGCCTCTCTGCCATCTCCTCGATCCGGATTGCAACGCACGTTTCCGCTGCATTGGCTACAGGTATTCGGATGCGCCCCTGTTGGCAACACCCGACCAGTGAGGGCAGGATTACTGCCCTGCCCCGTCCTCACTTGACCCAGATCAGAGCAGCAGGACCGCTGTGCGATGATCATGCCGGTATTCAAATGGGAGATCGGCTATGGGTAATACCCGCAAGCTATGGTTGGGCCTGGTGGTCCTTCTCATTGCTTCATTCAGTGTGCTGCTGTGGGCAGGAAGCGAGATTTTCCGCGCGGCCCCGCCAATGCCCGAGCAGGTGGTGGCTGAAGACGGTAGCGTGGTCTATACCCGTGCCGACATCGAGAAAGGCCGCCAGGTCTGGCAATCCATCGGTGGCATGCAGTTGGGTTCCATCTGGGGCCATGGCGGCTATGTAGCTCCCGACTGGAGCGCCGACTGGCTGCATCGCGAAGCAGTCGGCGTGCTGGATATCTGGGCGCGGCGCGATGGCGGCACCGCCACGTATGCGCAACTGCCGGCGGAGGAACAAGGTGCGCTGCGCAGCCGGCTGGAGCTGATGATGCGGGCCAATACCTATGACCCCGCCACCAAGACCATCACCCTGACCCAGGACCGCGTTGTGGCGCTGTCCAACGTCGCGGCGCATTACGAAAGCCTGTTCGGCAACGACCCGGCCTCGCTGAAACTGCGCGAAGAATATGCAATGAAGCAGGACACGGTCGGTACGCTGGAACACCGGCGTTCGCTGACTGCATTCTTCTGGTGGACCGCATGGGCTGCCACCACCGAGCGCGCGGCGGCCGATGGCGAAACGCTGGCCCCGGAGCAGGCAGGCGTGGCCAGCAAGAAAGTCACCTACACCAACAACTGGCCCAGTGAGCCGCTGGTAGGCAATATTCCGCCGCCCGCCCTGTGGGTGTGGTCGGCTTTCAGCGTGCTGTTCCTGATCCTGGGCATCGCGATCCTGGGCTGGCACTACGCGGTCACCCATGGCCGCGGCGAAGACGCGCATACCATCCCGGCCAGCGACCCGTTCGCACTGTTGCGCATTACTCCCTCGATGCGGGCCACGGCCAAGTACTTCTGGCTGGTGCTGGCGCTGTTCCTGGCGCAGATCCTGCTGGGCGCGATCACCGCGCATTACCAGGTCGAAGGTCAGGACGCTTATGGTTTCGCCTTGTCAAATTACCTGCCCTACTCACTGGCCCGCACTTGGCACACGCAATTGGCGGTGTTGTGGATTGCAACCGCATGGCTGGCAACCGGCCTGTATATCGGACCGGCGTTGTCGGGGCATGAGCCCAAATACCAGCGTTTTGGCGTGAATTTCCTGTTTGTCTCGCTGTTGCTGATCGTGGTCGGCGGGTTCGCCGGACAGTGGTTTGCGGTAATGCAGATCATGCCGCTGGAATTCAACTTCTGGTTCGGTCATCAGGGTTGGGAATACGCCGATATGGGCCGCTTCTGGCAGTGGTACCTGTTCATCGGCCTGTTGCTGTGGGTAACCCTGGTTGGTCGTTCCTTGCTGCCGATCTTCAAGGGGCCGGCCGATGCTTCCCGGTCCATCGTCGGCTTGCTGTTTCTGTCCACTGTCGCTATCGGCTTGTTCTATGCGGCAGCGCTGATGTGGGGCGAACACACCCACATCTCTGAAGTCGAGTACTGGCGCTGGTGGCTGGTGCACCTGTGGGTGGAAGGTTTCTTTGAAGTATTCGCCACTGCAGTGATGGCGCTGATCTTCACCCGCCTGGGCCTGGTCAAGACCTCCACCGCCAATATCGCGGTGCTGTTCGCCACCATCGTATTCATGGCCGGCGGTGTGCTGGGCACGTTGCACCATCTGTACTTCGTAGGCACGCCGATTTCGGTAGTGGCGCTGGGTGCAAGCTTCAGTGCCCTGGAAGTGGTGCCGCTGGCCTACCTGGGCTTCGAGGCTTACCACACCTGGAAGATCGGCAAGTCCACGCCGTGGATGGCGCGGTACCGCTGGCCGGTGATGTTCTTCATCGCGGTTTCGTTCTGGAACCTGGTAGGCGCCGGCCTGTTCGGCTTCCTGATCAACCCGCCGCTGTCGCTGTACTACATGCAGGGCCTGAACCTGACTGCATTGCATGCCCACACCGCGCTGTTTGGCGTATACGGCATGCTGGGCATTGCGCTGGTGCTGTTCTGCCTGCGTGGTCTGCGCGGCCAGATGGTCTGGGATACCAAGATGCTGAAAGTCTCGTTCTGGTCGCTCAACATCGGTCTTGCACTGATGGGCGCCCTGACCCTGCTGCCGCTGGGCACCATGCAGCTGCTGGCAGCGATCGAGCATGGATATTGGTATGCACGTTCCGCCGAGTTCATGCAGAAGCCCATCGTTGAAATGCTGATCTGGATGCGCATGCCGGGCGACCTGCTGTTCAGCGTTGGCGCATTGGCCCTGGCCTGGTTCGTGCTGCGCCTGTGGATCGCTCCAAAGCGTGAAACAGCCATGTCGGGAAGTACCGAGCCCAGCGACAGCTGAGCAACGACGGCGTACGCCAAATGAGAAAGGGGCGGCCGATGGTCGCCCCTTTTTTTTGTGGACGCAGGCAACTGTGGCCACCAGCGGCCCGTGCAATGACCTGGATCAAGGCAGCGTCCGGGCGGCTGGCGCATTCTGCGCACATGCTCAAGACTACCCCCGACCCTTCCACGCCTGACCAGGCGTCACCCATGCCTTCACCGCGTTTGCTTGCCAGCGCGCCGCACCGGCTGATGTTCTTTGTAGGTGCCAGCAACCTGCTGCTTGCCATGCTGTGGTGGGCCGCTTGGCTGCTGGCCGCACGCTGGCCGGCACTGGCGATGCCGCAGCCCAGTCCCTATGCCGGCTGGCTGCATGCGGTGGTCATGCAATACCAGGTGTTGCCCAGTTTCATCTTCGGCTTCCTGTTGACGACCTTCCCGCGCTGGACCGGTCAACCCGATTTCGAGCGCTGGCGTTACCTGCCGGTGGGTATTGGCCTGTTTGGCGGCCAGCTGGCCATGCTACTGGGTGCGCTGGGATGGGAAGTGGGCATCCTGGTGGGCGTGCTGATGACGCTTGCCGGCTGGAGCGCAGGGCTGGCAACGCTGGCGCCGCTGCTGTGGCGCGAACGCGGCATAACCTGGCATGCACGCTCGTGCTTCGCGGCCTTGCTGCTTGGCTACGCAGGCTTGCTGTGCTTCCTGGTGTTCCTGCTGGGTGGCTCGCCATTGTGGATATTCGCCAGCATCAAGCTGGGCACCTTTGGGTTGTTGCTGCCGATCTACATGACCGTGGCCCATCGCATGTTTCCGTTCTTCGCCGGCGCTACGGTTCCCGGCTACACCCCATGGCGACCGATGTGGCTGCTGGCGGTGTTCTGGCCGCTGTGCCTGGGTCACCTGGTACTGGAGCTGGTCCACGCCTATGCCTGGTCCTGGCTGATTGACGTACCTTTGCTGATCCTGTTCGCGACCATGCTATGGCGCTGGTGGCCGCGTGGCCCCAAGCCGGGCCTGCTGAGCGTGCTGTTCGTAGGGCTGGCGTGGTTGCCGCTGGCGTTCTGGCTGTACTCGACCCAGAGCATCGCTTACGCGATGACAGGCGTCTACTGGCTGGGCCGCGGCCCGGCACATGCGCTGTTTGTCGGCTTCTTTGGCAGCGTGCTGATCGCGATGGTGACGCGAGTGACCCAGGGCCATTCCGGCAGGCCACTGGTAATGCCAAAAGCGGCCTGGTTTGCTTTCATCGCCATTCAACTGGTCGCCGCGATGCGGGTCGCAGCTGAAGTGCTTCCCGACGCCGGTGCGTGGCAGGCGCTGGCTGCATGCGGCTGGCTGCTCGCCTTCGCGCCGTGGCTGTTTCGCATCGGCCACATTTACCTGAGTCCGCGTGCTGATGGCAAACCGGGCTGACACCAACAAGGCAAAACAATGATCGAGTTCTATCCGCAGATCAAGTACGTGCACGTGCTGATGGTGATGCTTAGTGGAGCGCTGTTCGCGCTGCGCGGCATCGGCGTACTGGCCGGTGCGCGCTGGCCGCAGTGGCTGCTGCTGCGCTGGACCAGTTACGCCATTGACACCACCCTGCTGACCGCCGCAATGATGATGCTGACCTTCCTGCCGTGGGCGATGTTCGGCAACGGCTGGCTGGGCGCCAAGGTGGTGCTTCTGGTGGTCTATGTGGTGCTTGGCAGCCTGGCGCTGAAGCGTGGCCGCAGCGCACGCATGCGGGGCTGGTGCTACGGCGCGGCGCTGCTGGTGTATCTCTTCATCATCAGCATTGCCCGCGCCCATCATCCGCTGGGCTGGCTGCATTCATGGCTGGCTTGAGCGGGGACGACGCATTGACAGCGCGTCGCATTGGGCACGAACATTTGCATCAAGCAAGCGGGAAATAGAGATCACGGCTTGACGCTGTGCCCATCAGGCTTGCGTCCACGATCTCGCAGGCTTGCTGCGCTACGGCGGCACGTGCGGCATGCGCCGACTCAGGCCACTTCAAAGATGCGGCCGGCGCGGTCGATGAGGATGCGGAAGCGCCGACGTGCGTAGTAGAAGGTGACCCGCGAACAGCCCTGGTCCTCGCCAGTGCCGCGCTCGCACAACAGGGAAATCTTCTCTGCCTGCATCAGGTCCTGTACCTGCGCCGGCTCCAACCCCAGTCCGGCGCCAATCACGCGCGCGTCAATCTCCATGGTCCCGGCACGGGTCGCGCCAGTGCCGTGGTCAAGCTCGACTCGGCCCAATACCGCGTGCTCAGTAGGCTGGCGGGTCATAGGTGTCGTAATCGGCCATGCACGCAGCGTCGTAATGCGATTCGGGCCGTGCGTGGACGCTGCAGTCAATGCCGGCGGCGTCCAGCGCCTCGCCGATGCTGCATTCGCCAAGTGATGCGAGTCCTTCCCAATCCAGTTCGCCTGCCATCGCCTTGCCCTCTTTGCCGCACTGCGGTCAGTGCCGGAAATCCAGCAGAACATTGCAGGTGTGTGACGGCCATGATCCAGATCAAGCCGGGGATCGATGTACCCATGACCGGGCGCACAAGCCGCAAGCCCACACCGTTTGGCGCAGCGGTTGACCTGGGTCAAGCCACCGGCAGGAATCGGCACTGGCAGGGCATGGCTCAGTCCCCGTTTGATTCAGATCAATCATTGTCCCGGGTCCGCTCCGTACTGTGGCGCCTGTAGCCGGTAAAGCGGCGCGCCGGGGTTCTGGACCTGATTTGCAATCGGTCCGCTCCGTAGTCAGTTCACACTTCGACACAGTGAGTCCGTCATGCCCGTGTTCAACCAAAACATCAAGAAGCTGGCCAAAGCCAATAATGACTTCCGCCGTGAAGTGCTCACCAATACCCATAGCCAGGTGGTAGTGATGTGCTTGCAGCCGGGTGAGGATATCGGTGAAGAGATCCATGCCGACAATGACCAGTTGCTGATGCTGGTTAAGGGCGCGGGCGAAGTGCATCTGGCCGGCGTGGTTTCGGCGGTGAAGAAAGGCGCGCTGATCTCGGTGCCCGCCGGAACCCGACACAATCTTGTCAACACCGGCGAAAAACCCATTCGCCTGTATACGATTTATGCGCCCCCGGAGACCGCACCCGGTACAGTACACGCCACCAAGGCCGAGGCAATGGCCGCAGAACACGCGCAATTGCCAGCCGCACAAGACAACACTTCAACGCATCGCAAAAACAAAGGGAAGCCCGCATGAAGCACGCCACCCACTACCTGTTACTGAGCCTGATTGCTGCGACGCTGACACTGTCGGCGTGTCGTGGCGAAGACAAGCCCGCTACTGCCACAGCATCCGCCACCGAGACCGGCGGCTCGCGAAAGGGTGATTTCGGCCCGCCGCAGGGCAAGCCGATCGACGCGGTTCTGACATCTCCGCCGCACGTGCCGCCCGCGACCGGGCGCACTGCGCCGGCCAAGGTCATCGTCACCCTGGACGTGATCGAGAAGGAGATGGAGATTTCCGAAGGCGTCACCTACACCTTCTGGACCTTCGGCGGTACCGTGCCAGGTAGCTTCATCCGCGTGCGCCAGGGCGACACGGTGGAATTCCACCTGCGCAACATGCCCGAGTCGAAGATGCCGCATAACATCGACCTGCACGGCGTTACCGGTCCCGGTGGCGGTGCAGCGTCCAGCTTCACCGCGCCAGGGCATTCCTCGCGCTTTACTTTCAAGGCGCTCAATGCCGGCCTGTACGTGTACCACTGCGCCACCGCGCCAGTCGGCATGCACATTGCCAACGGCATGTACGGCCTGATCCTGATCGAACCGCCGGAGGGTCTGCCGCCGGTCGACAAGGAGTATTACGTGATGCAGGGCGACTTCTACACCACCGGCAAGTACCGCGAGAAGGGCCTGCAGCCATTTGACATGGAAAAGGCGATTGACGAGAACCCCAGCTACGTCCTGTTCAACGGCAAGGAAGGTTCCTTGACCGGCGACAACGCCCTGACCGCCTCGGTGGGCGACAACGTGCGCCTGTACGTAGGCAATGGTGGCCCGAACCTGGTGTCCAGCTTCCACGTCATCGGCGAGATCTTCGACAAGGTCTGGTACGAGGGTGGCCGACACTTCCAGGAGAACGTGCAGACCACGCTGATCCCCTCTGGCGGCGCGGCAATGATGGAGTTCCATCTGGAAGTTCCCGGCAGTTACGTGATCGTCGATCACAGCATCTTCCGCGCCTTCAACAAGGGTGCACTGGCGATCCTCAAGGCCGATGGTCCGGAGAACAAAGAGATCTATTCGGGCAAGGAAGTCGACTACGTCTACCTGGGCAACCGCGCGCAGCCGAACATGGCGGCAGTGACAACGGCGGCGAAATCAGCGAGCTCCGGTGAGCTGACCGTGGACGAGCAGATCGCCGCCGGCAAGGAGCTGTTCAACGGCACCTGCGCCACCTGCCACCAGCCCAACGGCGCGGGTATGGCCGGGGTATTCCCGCCACTGGCCAAGAGCGACTACTTCGCCGCCGACAAGACCAAGCTGGCCAGTGTGATCCTGCACGGCTTGCAGGGACCGGTGACCGTCAACGGCAAGGAATACAACTCGATCATGCCGCCGATGAACCAGCTGACCGATGACGAAGTGGCGCAGTTGTCCACCTACGTGCTCAACAGCTGGGGCAACCCGGGTGGCCACGTGACCAAGGACGAAGCCGCCGCCGCACGCAAGCTGAAGCCCGCCAACGCTTCGGAAGGTCACTGAACCATGCGTCGTCTTGCCACCCTGCTGTTGCTGATTCCCCTCGCCGGCCTGGCGGCCGGTGCGGGGGACTATGTGCAGCTGCCGGGTGGCAGTTTCCGCACCGCGCTGAAGTACGAGGATCGCAAGGGCGATACCCGTATCGCCCCGTTCGCGTTGATGCGCAAGCCCGTGACCAATGCGGATTACCTGGCGTTCGTCCAGTCGCGCCCGCAATGGCGCCGCGACCGGGTTGCCAGCGTGTTCGCTGAATCACGTTATCTCTCGCACTGGGCCGGTGCCGATGTACTCGGCGCCAAGGCGCTGCCGCAGCAACCGGTGGTCCAGGTCAGCTGGTTTGCCGCGCAGGCTTACTGCGAGTCGCAGGGCGGACGCCTGCCCAGCTGGGATGAGTGGGAATATGCGGCGGCCGCTGACGAGAGCCGGGCTGACGCACGCCGCGACCCGGCCTGGCGTGAGCGCATCCTGCGCTGGTATTCGCGTCCTTCGACCACCGCTTTGCCGCGGGCCGGGCTGCAGGCGCCAAACGTGTACGGCGTGCAGGATCTGCACGGCCTGGTCTGGGAATGGACCGAGGATTTTTCTTCCCTGTTGATCGCCACCGACAACCGCAACCAGGGCGATGCCGACAACGCGAAGTTTTGCGGTGCGGGCGCGCTGTCGATGGATGATCGCGACAACTATGCGGTGCTGATGCGGGTGGCCATGCTGTCCTCGCTCAATGCCGAAGACACCACTGCCAACCTGGGTTTCCGTTGCGCAAAGGATATTAGATGAAACGATTGACGTGGGTGCTGGCGGCCCTGATGTTGTCTGCAGCGGCAGTGTCCGCACCCGCGCTGGCTGCGACCAGACCGGCGCCGCTGCCGCGTGATTCGGTCTATCAGCTGCCCGTGCAGTTGACCGATCAGGATGGGAAGCGCTTCAGCTGGGCCAGCCGGCGCGGCAAAGTGCAAGTGGTCGGCATGTTCTACACCTCATGCCAGTACATATGCCCGCTTATTGTCGACAGTGGCAAGGCCGTGGAAAGACAACTGACGCCGGCCGAACGCGAGCGCCTCGGCATCCTGCTGGTCAGCATGGACCCCAAGCGTGACACGCCTGCTGCGCTGACCCAGATCGTGGTCAAGCGCAAGCTTGATCGCGCGCAGTGGACGCTGGCAAGCCCGGCGCCAGCCGACGTGCGTGAGGTGGCTGGTGTACTGGGGATTCGCTATCGCGCCCTGGCCGACGGCGAGTTCAACCACACCAGCGCGCTGGTTCTGCTGGACCGGGAGGGCCGCGTACTGGCCCGTACCGAGCAGATGGGCAGCAAGCCTGATCCGGCATTTGTCGCTGCCGTGCGCCGCGCGACAGCCAAGCCCTGAAACAGCCAAGCCCTCAAACAGCCGGGTCGAGAACTGCGATCTGACTGCTCTTGAGCGTCAGCGCGCCAAGAACACCACTACTGTCCGCCTGATCCTGGGCAAGATGAGGCGGTCGGCGTGCGCTTCAATCCAGGAGGCGTTTCTGGTTTGCTCATGAAATCGGCGCCAGTTTCTGCCTCGTGCACGATCATCACTCTGCACCAGGTCCAATCCGGCCGATGCGGGCTAGCGGGCGCGGGCGATACGGCTTCAACGCCTGGTAATTCTGCTTGCCACCGCGCGTGCTTCCTGAAAAAAACAGGGCAAGCGGCAGTCACCCCTGCTTGAGGTGGCCGGACTGCGCACGGCAGCGGCCTTTGCGGCACCCGCAATCGCAACCGTGGCCAGCCGCAGCTGGCGTGCACGCCGCACAAACCCCTGCTGCGGCAGAATGCCTGCAAGCTAATCGAGGATTATCGACATGGCCAGCGATCATGCGTTTTCTGCGGAACTTTCCAACAGCAAGGTGGCGGCAATCTTTGCCGACCCGGTGGTGGCGCGCGAGACTGCAGGGCGGCTGCGCCAGGCGTTGCAGCTGGAAGAGGCGCAAGTGCAGCTGATCGGCCCGGGCGATCCCCTTCCCGGTCGCAAGCTGGAGCCGGAAAGCGGCGGAATTTTCCGCACCATGTTGCGTGCCCACCTGCGCCTGGGCCTGCTGGGTGGGGTGGCTGGTGCCGTGGTGTTCGCGGTGCTCTGGAACAAGGGCATTCCCTACATTGTCAACTCGGCGATGGTGGCCGCTGCGGTGCTGGTGGGCTTTGGGGCTGTGGGCGGACTCTTCCTGGGCGGCCTGATGACACTGCGTCCCGACCATGACCCTTACATC
>JBDSUI010000083.1:0-7189 GCA_039927795.1 Pseudoxanthomonas sp. | reverse complement strand
TACGACCAACTCGAGCTAGCCGATTACTTCAATGAATATCGCAGCTTGATGGCGCACTGGCACGCACGCTATCCCGGCCGAATTCTGGACGTGGATTACGCGCGGCTGACGCGTGAACCAGAGCATGAGCTCCGGCGCGTGTGCGAATTCATAGGAATAGCGTTTGAACCCACCATGCTGCAGTTGCAGGCCAGGACCAGGGGTATAGTCACCGCCAGCGCCGTGCAGGTCCGCGGTGGAATTCAGGCGCGTCAGACGCCAAAGTGGCGCGCCTATGAGCGCTGCCTGCAACCCTTGAGGCAGCGACTCGGCGGCTAAACCGGATCGCGGCCGCATCCGTAAAGCCGTCGCATAGAAAAAGCCCGCAATCGCTTGCGGGCTTTTTCGTTTCGCGGATGGCGAAGCGGATCAGGCCAGGCCGGCCTGCTTCATCACTTCGGCGGCGTAATCTTCCACCACTTTCTCGATGCCTTCGCCAACGGCCAGGCGCTGGAAACCAATCACTTCGGCGTCGGCGGCCTTGAGCACGGCCTCGACGCTCTGGTTGGTATCCAGCACGTACGGCTGGCCGTACAGCGTGACTTCGTTGACGATCTTGGCGATCTTGCCGCCGATGATCTTTTCCAGGATATCGGCCGGCTTGGCCTTGTCCTTGTCGGTCATCTTGGCCAGTTCGATTTCCTTCTCCTTGGCCACGAACTCTGCCGGCACGTCGGATGCCTTGACGTGCGGCGGGTTCATTGCCGCGACATGCATGGCCAGGCCGCGTGCCAGTTCAATGTCGCCACCCTTGACCTCGATGAGCACGCCGATGCGGCCGCCGTGTACATAGGCTGCGACATTGTTGCTGCTGTCGATGCTGACCAGACGACGAACCTGCACGTTCTCGCCAACCTTGGAGATGATCGCGGCGCGGGTTTCCTCGACGGTATCGCCCGACGCCAGCTTGGCGCTCTTCAAGGCTTCGGCATCGGCAGCCCCGGAGGCCAGCGCCGCTTGCGCGACCGATTCGGTGAAGGCCAGGAAATTTTCATCCTTGGCAACGAAGTCGGTTTCGGAATTGATTTCGACCAGGACGGCCTTGTGGCCGGACTGCGCCATGGCGATGCGACCTTCGGCGGCAACGCGGCCGGCTTTCTTGTCAGCCTTGGCCAGTCCCTGCTTGCGCAGCCATTCAGCGGAGACGTCGATGTCGCCACTGTTTTCAGTAAGTGCCTTCTTGCATTCCATCATGCCGGCGCCGGTGCGCTCGCGCAGTTCCTTGACCAGGGAAGCGGTGATTTCCACGGAATTACCTCGATTTGTTCGATGTAGGGTGGGCCTGGGCCCACCATCGGGACGCGGCACGGCAAAAGGCGCCGTGCGGCTGTTTCTGTATGCAGCCGTGCACTAAGGCGCGGCTGCATTGCGCTGGAATTACTCGGCGGCTTTCTTCTCGACCGCTTCGTTCTCGGCCACTTCGGCTTCGGCACGGGCCAGGCCTTCGCTGGCATCGTCAGCCTTGGCTGCCGGTTTGGCCGGGGCCGCCTTCTTGGCCGGGGCACGGCCGCGCGGGCCCTTGCCATCGCCTTCGGAGAACTCTTCTTCACGCACGGCGGCGGAATTGGGAGCGGCAGCCTTGCCTTCCAGCACGGCGTCGGCAGCGGCGCGTGCGTACAGCTGCACGGCGCGGATGGCGTCGTCGTTACCCGGGATCGGGTAATCAACCAGGGCCGGGTCGTAGTTGCTGTCGACCACGGCGATCACCGGAATGCCGAGCTTCTTGGCTTCCTTGATGGCGATGTCTTCATGGCCGATGTCGATCACGAAAATCGCGTCGGGCAGGCGATTCATGTCCTTGATTCCGCCCAGCGAAGCAAACAGCTTTTCGCGCTCACGGCGCAGGCCCAGCACTTCGTGCTTGACCAGCTTCTCGAAGCTGCCGTCGGTCTCGCCGGCTTCCAGCTCCTTCAGGCGGGCCACCGACTTCTTCACCGTGGCGAAGTTGGTCAAGGTGCCACCCAGCCAGCGCTGGGTCATGTAAGGCTGGCCGCTGCGGATTGCTTCTTCCTTCATCGGCTCGCGCGCGCTGCGCTTGGTGCCGAGGAACAGGATGATGCCGCGCTTCTGGGCCACGCCCGAGATGAAGTTCATCGCGTCGTTGAACAGCGGAACGGTCTTCTCGAGGTTGATGATGTGGATCTTGCCGCGGGCGCCGAAGATGTACGGTGCCATCTTGGGGTTCCAGTAACGGGTCTGGTGTCCGAAATGGACGCCGGCTTCCAGCATCTGGCGCATGGTGACTTGGGGCATTGCAGTAACTCCTGAAAGGGAACCGACCGCCAGCTTTGGTTAAAGGCGGTTGCACCACTGCGGACAGCGGGGCGATGGTTCCGGGGTTGGGCCTCCCTGCAGCTTCCGTGTCCGAACCCCTTGATTCCTTGGCAATTAACCAGTGGAAACAGAGGCACCCCGGCACGGGCTGTGGCAGCAGGTGTGTATTCACCGGTGACGTCCGGCGTGGACGGCGATGAAGGGCAGACCCAGCAAAGCCGGGGAATTGTAGCGGGAACAAGGGGTTCCAACAAGTTGCGTGCTGCCCACGGCTGACTCGACTGCGAAATCAGCGATAATCCGGGACATGGCAATCAACCTCAAAACCCCCCAAGACCTGGAACAGATGCGTGTTGCCGGCCGCCTGGCAGCGGAAGTGCTGCAGGTGGTCGCCCCGCACGTGAAGCCGGGCGTGACCACGGCCGAGCTGGATCGCGTCTGCCACGACCACATCGTCAATGTGCAGCAGGCCATTCCGGCCAATATCGGCTACGGCGGCGGCCACGGGCGCATCCCGTTCCCGTTCACGGTCTGCACGTCGGTCAATAACGTCATCTGTCACGGCATGCCCAGCGAGGGCAAAGTCCTTAAGGATGGTGACACGGTCAACATCGACGTCACCGTGATCAAGGACGGCTGGCATGGCGACACCAGCCGCATGTATTACGTCGGTACGCCGTCGGTCATGGCCAAGCGCCTGGTCGAAGCCACCCGCGAGGCCATGTTCCGCGGCATTCGCATGGTCAAGCCCGGTGCGACCTTGGGCGATGTTGGCCATGCCATCCAGGAATATGCGGAATCGCAGCGATTCAGCGTGGTCCGCGAATATTGCGGGCACGGCATCGGCAAGGTGTATCACGACGAGCCGCAGGTGCTGCATTACGGCCGGCCCGGCGATGGCGTGGTGTTGAAGCCGGGCATGACCTTCACCATCGAGCCGATGATCAACGAAGGCACGCGCTACACCCGCCTGCTGCCCGATGGCTGGACCGTGGTCACCAAGGATCGCAAGCTGTCTGCGCAGTGGGAACACACGGTTGCAGTGACCGAAGACGGCGTGGAGATCCTGACCCGCGTGCCGGGCGATGACAACGAGCTGTGAGCAGCAGCCCGGGCAGCGCTGACGAAACAATGGCGCCCGCGCCTGATTGCGGAACCGACACGGCCTGGTCTGCGCAGGCGCGCGCCAGCCTCAATGCCAGCGATGCAAAGTTGGCCGAACGTTTCGACCAGGGTGAAGAAGTGGATCGCCTGGTCGCGGGGCGCGCCCGCGTCGCCGACCAGCTTCTGAAGGAAGCGTGGGCGCGGTGCATGCCCGATGACGCATCACTGGCCCTGTTCGCCGTGGGTGGCTACGGACGCGGTGAGCTTTTTCCGCAGTCGGACATCGACGTGCTGGTGTTGGCCGAAGCTGACGCGCAGCAGGCCCATCATGCGCAGCTGGCCTGTTTTTTCGCCATGCTCTGGGATGCCGGCCTGCCGGTCAGTCATGCGGTGCGTTCGGCCGGCCAATGCACCGAGGCGGCTGCGGACCAGACCGTGCTCACGTCCTTGATTGAATGGCGCGCGCTGGTCGCCGACCAAAACGCGCAGGCCGCGCTGGTCGCTGCGATCGCGCCCACTCAGGTGTGGCCGCCACGCGATTTCTTTGTAGCCAAGCGCGAAGAGCAGCGCATGCGCCATGCGCGCTTCGGTGATACGTCCGAAAACCTGGAGCCCAACCTCAAGGAAGGTCCGGGCGGATTGCGCGACCTGCACACACTAGGCTGGATGGCCTTGCGTACCTTCGGCGTGCGCGAGATGGAGCCGCTGATTGGCCTGAGCCATGTGGGGCCGGACGAAGCGGCCGCGCTGGCCCGTGAGCGCCGCGCGCTGGGACGCCTTCGCTATGGACTGCACCTGGTCGCCGGTCGTCCGGAGGAGCGCTTGCGCTTCGACCACCAGAAAACCCTGGCCGAACGCCTGGGTTTTCCGGATGACAAGGAAACCCTGGGCGTAGAGAAAATGATGCAGGGTTTCTATCGCAGCGCCGCCATCGTGCGGCGGGTCAGTGATCGGCTGCAGCAACGCTTCGAGGAACAGTTTGACGGTGAGGCATTGCCCGAGCCACTGGATGAAGCCTTCGCCCAGCGTCGCGGCTATCTGGCCGCGCGCGACCCGTCCTGGCCGCAGGAAGATGTCTCGCAGGTGTTTGCGTTGTTCGCCATGTGGGCCTCACACCCTGAGTTGCGCGGCCTGCATTCGCGTACCGCGCGCGCGCTGGCCGAGGCGTTGCCGCGCCTGGTGGCCTACCCGATGGCCAGCGCGACGCAACGCGAAGCGTTCATGGCGCTGCTGCGAATGCCGCGGGCGGTGGAAACGTTGACGCGCATGGCCCGGCTGGGCGTGCTGGGCCAATGGATCCCGGCATTCGCCAGTGTTTCCGGGCGCATGCAGTTTGATCTGTTCCACGTTTACACCGTTGACCAACACACCTTGATGGTATTGCGGAACATCGCTGCCTTTTCATCCGGTCGCGCCGATGATCGCTTTTCCATTGCCCACGAAGTCTGGCCGCGCCTGCGCAAGCCCGAGTTGCTGCTGATCGCCGGGCTGTTCCACGACATTGCGAAGGGACGCGGTGGTGATCATTCCGTATTGGGCGCGGTGGAGGTGCGCGAGTTCTGCGCGGCGCACCGGCTCAGCGAGGGTGACAGCGCGCTGATTGCCTGGCTGGTCGAACAGCATCTGCGCATGTCGGTAACGGCGCAGAAACAGGACATTTCCGACGCGGAAGTGATCCACCGTTTCGCCACGCTGGTGCAAACCCGCGAACGCCTTGATTACCTGTACCTGCTGACCTGTGCCGACATTGCCGGCACCAGCCCGAAGCTGTGGAATGCGTGGAAGGACCGGCTACTGGCCGACCTGTATTTCGTGACCCGGCGCGTGTTGCAGGAAGGCCTTGAGCAGACCCTGGACGTGAGCGAACGCGTGGATGAGGCGCGCGAGCTGGCCCGTGCGCTGATGGCGCGTCAGGGCTTCGACAGCGCAGCGGCGGACCTGCTGTTTGCGGCGATGCCGGAAGAAGCGTTCCTGCGCTACCGCCCCGAACAGATTGCGTGGCAGGCCAGCGCGCTGGTGGGCGTGTCTGCAGGCGAGACCCGGGTCAGGGTGCGGCGTTTTGCCGACGATGCCGAGGCCCTGGAGGTGTTCGTGCATGCGCCCGATCGCAGCGGATTGTTCGCCGCCATCCTGGCCACGCTTGATCGCATGGGCCTGCGCATTCACACCGCACGCGTGCTTGACGGGCCGGCGGGCACGATTTTCGATACCTTTGAAGTACTGCCTGTGCAGAGCCACGCCAGCTTCGACCCTGCCGAGATTGAAGCCACCACACACGCCGCATTATGCGGGCCGCTGGACGAGGTACGCACCAGCAAGCGCGCAATTCCGCGCTTGCTCAAGTATTTCCGATTCGCGCCACGTCTTGAGTTCGGGCGTACCAGCGATGGCAAGCGCACGCGCCTGAGCCTGGTCGCGCCCGACCGGCCTGGCCTGCTGTCGGATATCGCGCAAGTGCTGCGCGGGCAAGGCCTGAACGTGCACGACGCCCGCATTGCCACTTTCGGCGAGCGCGCCGAGGATCTTTTCCAGCTTACCAATGCAGACGGCGAACCACTTTCCAGCGCCGCCGAGGACGCGTTGCGCGAAGCGCTGCACGCCAGTTTCGAAAACACTCTTTGAACAGGGATACGAAAGCTACATGACCAGTGAAACCACAAACACCTTGAAGGCCTTGATTGACGACGCGTTCGAGCGTCGCGCCGATCTGGGTGCCGATGAAATAGAGTCCTCGGTGCGACCGGCGGTGGGGCAAGTCATTGACGGGCTGGAATCGGGGGATTTCCGCGTGGCCGAGCCAGCCGAGTCAGGCGAAGCGGGCAAGTGGGCGGTCAATGCATGGCTGAAGAAAGCGGTGTTGCTGTACTTCCGGGTCAACGACATGGCCGTGATCGACGCGCAGCCGGCACCGTTCTGGGACAAGGTGGAATCGCGTTTCGCCGGCTACGACGAGTCCCGCTTCCGTGCCGCGGGCGTGCGGGTGGTGCCGGGCGCGGTCGCGCGTCGTGGCACGTACCTGGGCAAGGACGTGGTGCTGATGCCGAGCTTCATCAACATCGGCGCGCACGTGGGCGAAGGCACCATGGTCGACACCTGGGCCACCGTGGGTTCGTGTGCGCAGATCGGCAAGCACTGCCATCTTTCCGGTGGCGTCGGCATCGGGGGCGTGCTGGAACCCCTGCAGGCGTCGCCGACGATCATTGAAGACCATTGCTTTGTCGGTGCGCGTTCGGAAGTAGTGGAAGGGGTGGTTGTGGGCCATCACAGCGTGATCGGCATGGGGGTGTTCCTGGGCCAGTCCACGCGCATCTACAACCGTGCGACCAAAGAGATTTCCTATGGTTACGTGCCGCCAGGCAGCGTGGTGGTATCGGGCTCGTTGCCGGCGGCAGACGGCTCGCATTCCCTGTACTGCGCGGTGATCGTCAAGCAGGTCGATGAACGGACGCGATCCAAGACCTCCATCAACGATTTGTTGCGTGGATTGGCTGATTGATCTGCAGCGATACTGATCCGTCGCTTGGGTGTTGAATAGCCGTCACCGCCGGGATCGGGATTGCCATTGCTGCTTGCCGGAGCGGCCAGCAGCATTATCGGATGGATGCAAAGCCAGCTGGTGGTAGAAGCGCAGTTCCGGTGCAAGCTGGTATTTCACAATCGGACTTTGGGAACAGCACTGAATGACCACGCTTTACGGCCTCAAGAACTGCGATACCTGCAAGAAGGCCAGCAAGTGGCTGGATCGATTTGGTGTGGCCTACACCTTCATCGA
>JBDSUI010000082.1:0-8882 GCA_039927795.1 Pseudoxanthomonas sp. | reverse complement strand
CTCAGCACCCCTGAATTTGCCCAGGTGTTCGGCGGCAATGCGCTATTGCCGGGCATGCAGCCTTTCGCCGCAAACTATGGTGGGCACCAGTTCGGCCACTGGGCGGGCCAATTGGGGGATGGGCGCGCCATTTCCCTGGGTGAGGCAATCAACCGGGCAGGCCAGCGCTGGGAGCTGCAGCTGAAGGGGGCCGGTCCCACGCCGTACTCCCGCACCGCGGACGGCCGCGCGGTGTTGCGCTCGTCGGTCCGCGAATTCCTGTGCAGTGAGGCCATGCATCACTTGGGCGTGCCGACGACCCGTGCCTTGAGCCTGGTGGGAACCGGCGAGCGCGTGGTCCGGGACATGTTCTATGACGGTCATCCGCAGGCCGAACCGGGTGCCATCGTCTGCCGGGTTGCGCCTTCCTTCCTGCGTTTCGGTAGTTTCGAGTTGCCCGCCTCGCGCGGTGAACTGGCGCTGCTGAGGCAGTTGGCGGATTTCACAATCGACCGCGACTTCCCTGATCTGCATGGCGAGGGTGAAGCGCGCTACGCCGAATGGTTTGCGCAGGTTTGCGAACGCACCGCGTCCATGGTGGCCCACTGGATGCGGGTCGGTTTCGTGCACGGCGTTATGAACACCGACAACATGTCCATCCTTGGCCTGACCATCGATTACGGCCCGTACGGGTGGATCGACCACTACGATCCGGACTGGACGCCCAACACCACCGATGCGCAGGGCCGGCGCTACCGTTTTGGCTGGCAGTCGCAGATCGCGTACTGGAACCTCACCCGGCTGGCTGGCGCGCTGTCCTCACTGTTCGCCAGTGCGGAACCTTTGCAGGACGCGCTGCGACGCTATCGCGCGACCTATGCCGCCGCCGACCACGACAATATCGCGCGCAAGCTGGGGTTGGCCGAATGCCGCGAAGACGACGTTGCGCTGATGCAGAACCTGCTGGGATTGCTACACGCCGGTGAGATGGACATGACAATCTTCTTTCGCGCGCTTGCCAGCATTGATCGGGTCGCGACTCCCGCGATGGCCTTCGACGATGCGTTTTACGATGCGGAAAAACGCGCTGCCATCGAACTCGATTTGTTGGACTGGCTGCAGCGTTACCAGACACGGCTGCAATCGGACCCGCTGCCGGCCGCGCAAAGGTCGCAGAGAATGAATGCGGCCAACCCGCGTTTTGTCTTGCGAAATTATCTGGCCCAGCAAGCGATCGATCGCGCGATGCAAGGCGATGCAGCCGGCATCGCCGAGCTGCTTGAGGTCATGCGCCACCCCTATGAAGAACAGCCGGGACGCGAGCACTATGCACAGCGGCGGCCCGAGTGGGCGCGTGATAGCGCCGGCTGCTCGATGCTGTCCTGCAGTTCATGACCGTCGCAGTGGTCGCGATTGTCGATGTTCAATCGGCGTGGATGGCGCAGTGCGGTTCCATCACGAGCTGTTGCCGGTGACATCGATTAGATGGGGTCTTGTACTTCAGGAGCATCCCATGACCGACCACAAGACAAACATCCAGCACCTCGCCAGCCTGATCAAGGATGTCGAGATCGCCATGCTTACCACCACCCAGGGCGATGGCAAGCTGGTCAGTCGCCCGCTGGGCACCCAGCAGGTCGAGTTCGATGGCGACCTGTGGTTCGCCACCAGCGTGGACAGCGAGAAAGTCTCCGAAATCAAGGCCAATCCGCGCGTCAATGTAGCCTACGCATCGGCTGGCAAGAACACCTACGTGTCGGTGTCGGGCAAGGCGTCCATCGTTGCGGACAGGGCGAAGATCGACCAGCTTTGGTCACCCGCGATGAAGATTTTTTTCCCGGAAGGCAAGGATGACCCCAAGCTGCGCCTGATCCGTGTTCGCGCAGAAAGCGCCGAATACTGGGATGGCCCGGGGACCGCCATCGGCAAAGCCCTGTATCTGCTGGTGGCCGCGGTCAGTGACGACCCGGGTGCCATGTCCGACAACGAGACCCTTCAGATTCGTTGAGCAGCCGCGTCCCGCCATTTCCTACGGAGAGCAGGGGTAATGGCGGTCTGGTGTTGCGGCACGAAAGCCAGTCCCCGGCTGACGGGGTAGCCTTGGCAGACACCGGTCAGATAGTGCGGACCCTGAATTTCTTGCCCTTGATCTTGCCGGCATTGAGCCGTGCCAAGGCGTGGCTGGCCTGCGTGCGCGCCACCGCCACGTAGGAGCGTGTAGCGAAGATGTCGATCTTGCCTATGGCGGCGGCGGGCAGCCCGGCATCGCCAGTCAAGGCGCCCAGAATGTCGCCCGGACGAAGCTTGTCGGTACGCCCGGCATCGATGCGCAAGGTGGCCATCGCTGCTGGCAGGGCACTGCGTGCGGAAGGTGCGACCACCGCCGGTTTCTTCCAGCGCAGGGGCGCGCCTTGGCGCTCTTCAAGCACATGCGCACGTGAGATCTCGCGAGGTGTCACCAGGCTCAGGACTTGCCCGCTGTGGCCCGCGCGCCCGGTGCGTCCAATGCGATGCACGTACACGTCCGGATCAGACGGCAGTTCGTAGTTGACGACCGTGGCGAGTTCATCAATATCCAGCCCGCGCGCGGCCACGTCGCTGGCCACCAGCACGTTGCAGCTGCGGTTGGCGAAACGCACCAGCACTTCGTCGCGGTCGCGCTGTTCCATGTCGCCATGCAGGGCCAGTGCAGTGAAGCCGAAGTGCTGCAGCGAGCCCGCCACTTCGTCGACGTCGCGGCGGGTGTTGCAGAACACCACGCTTGATTCCGGGCGCTGCTCGAACAGCAGCGCGGCAAGCATGGTCTGCTTGTTCGGCAGTTCGACCTCGTAAAAAGTCTGTTCGACCGCCGGCTGCTCGGCAACGCCGCCGGCCGTGACCTCCAGTGGCTCGCGCATGGTGTTACGCCCAATGTCGCGGATCGGGTCAGGAAACGTGGCCGAGAACAGCAGGGTCTGCCGCTCCTTGGGGGTCTTGCCGATGATCTCGCGGATGGCTTCCTCGAAGCCCATGTCGAGCATGCGGTCGGCCTCGTCCAGGACCAGGCTGCGGATGCCAGCCAGGTGAAGGACTTTCTTGCGCATCAGTTCCTGGATGCGGCCCGGCGTGCCGACCACCACGTGCGGATCATGGGTCAGCGAGGCCAGTTGCGGGGCCAGTGGCATGCCACCGGTGAGTACCAGCACCTTCAAATTGGGAATGCCGCTGGCCAGCTTGCGCAGCTGCTTGCCGACCTGGTCGGCCAGTTCGCGGGTAGGGCAGAGCACCAGCGCCTGCGCGCGGATCAGGCCGGGATCCAGCCGGTGCAGCAGGCCCAGGCCAAACGCTGCGGTCTTGCCGCTGCCGGTGGGTGCCTGCGCAATCACGTCGCGCCCGGCCAGGATGGCAGGCAGGCTTTCGGCCTGGATGGGGGTCATCTGTGTATAGCCAGCCGCTTGCACGCCCTGCTGCAATCCTGCGGACAGGCCCAGGCTGCTGAAATCTTTGTTGTGTTCGCTCATGCGCCATGATCGCAGCATCGCATCGACCTGCGTAGCGTTGTGCGGCAAAAGACCCGGTTTCAGTCTTCCAGGGCGACGAAGTCGCGTTCCCGCAAGGCCAGGAAGGCCCAGAACGGAATGTTGCGCGCCGCCCAGGCAGCCTGCGCTTCATCCAGGATGCTGACCAGCATCTCGAAGTCGGTCTCGTCGACGTGGTGCAGCTCCCCGGCGCCTTCAAACAGCAGCATGTAGCCCGGCGCCGGCATCCAGTCCAGGTCACGCAGGCTGTCCGAAAGCGCATCCCAGTTGCGACTGGAGGTGTTGGGGAAGTCCATGGCCACCGCGATGCGCAGCAGCAGGGTGGCCTTGTTGGCGCAACCCATCAGGTCGATGTGGCAGGGCAGCAAACCGGCATCGCGCGCGGCGGCGTGCAGCGAATCCAGGTCTTCGCCATTGACGAAGAACACGCCAGCCCGCGACGGATCGTCCAGGCCCAGGTCAAATCCCGACTGGGTCATGGCGACACCGTGAAATCGCGGAAGGAATCGTAGTGATCGTCGCTGTAGTAATAGATGACCGGCGGCTGGCCACCGGTGACGATGCGGCGGGCACCGCGATGCGACAGGCCGGGTGTTTCCACGGTGTATTCACGGTAATACCCACGTGGTTTTGGGGGCAGGTGCTTTTCCCTGTTGCCGAAGGTGGCGCCATCCTGGGCATGCGGGAATGGCCCGCCCCGGGCGATCAGGTCCAGGGTGGTCACTGCTTCGCGCGGCAGGAACCCGGGCAAGGTGTGTGGCGAGGGCGGCGGCAACGGGGCTGTCCCCATGCGGGCACCGGCGGTCGACGGCTGTGCAGGCGTCAGGGCTGCCGGCTGCTGCAGCCACCACCCGCCGGCCAGCAGCAGGACCAGGAGAATGATTACGGGGAACGTGCGCATCGTGCCTGGGTCGCGGCGCCGCGCTACTGCGCAAGGCCACGGCTGTTCCAGAAGGGGGAGGGGGGACGGACGATCTTACGTGAACCTGGCTGGCATCCGGAACCTGCGGCGTGGCGGGCGCGCATGCGGGAGTGGGAACCCGCCATCCTGCAGGTCGGCGGCTGGATCGCTTGCACTCGATTCCGGGACCCTTGATGTCTCCCAGTCGATTCGCGAACCCGCCGGTTGATCCACTGACCCTGCGGGTGGTCTTCAGCACCCGCCCGGTCGGCGGTGGCGCCCACCGGGCGGTCTTTTCAGCGTCCCGGCAGACAGGATCCAGTCTGGATCAGCGCGGTAGCGTCGTCAGGCGCATCACCGGGTACAGGTTGTGGCGCTCGTCCCAGGCGCTGTGCCTGCGGTAGAAGAAATCCAGGCGTGCTGCGGGATCGTTGGCGAATGCGGCATCATCGCGCAGGCGCTGCTCGAAGGCCTGTTTCACTGCTGGATCCTTGAGCATGTCGCGGGCCACTTCCTCAGCCACGTAGCCTTCCATATATTCCTTGCGCTCGAATGCGTTGTTGAACTCACCCCAGGCCAGCAGCGAATCGGGCGCCAGCGGCTCCAGCACCGACATGGCCAGGCGTGACTTCGGTTGCGCGATGGGAACGAACAAAGCGCCTGCAACCAGATCGCGGCGCTCTGGCTTCCACTCGCCCTTGACCGTCATTCGCTGGTGGCCTTCGGAGGATTGCGTGGCAGGCGTCGCTTCGGTGGCCCGGAAGGTTTCCACGGCCATGTCGGACTGCGCTGGAAGGATGCGGAACCCGATGCCATGCAGCTTGAGTTTTGCACCCACCCAGGCCGCATGCGCAGCGGGTATGACATAGCCGGCCGCCGGCGCCCGCACACTCAGGCTGGGTTGCACGTTGTCGCGCAGCGGCAGCTTCCAGACCTGCGGCTTGCTCTCGTCATAGCGGGTCATCACGGCGCCCGAAACTTCCGACCGCGTACGGCTGTACTGGTAGCCGCGGAAATCGACCCGCCTGGATTCCGTGCCTGCCGCGTAGGCCAGCGGCACCGGCTGGCCTTGCAGGCGGCTGGCACGCGCATCGGCTTCGCGCGCCACTTGCTGCCATTGGCGGCCATGCTCGGCGACTTGCTGCAACACCGAGACCACGGTATTGCGCGTCACCTGCACGCGTACCGGGTAGGGCTTCCAGGAATGGGTTTCCACCAGCATGCCCATGCGGTTGCGCAACCAGAAGTAGCCATGCGAGAAACGGGGCGGCGGCACTCCATCATCGAAGCCGGAACTGGGGTCGTCCTCGACCTTGAAGGACGGATAGTAAGGCAGCGGCAGCGAGCCCTGTCGCGATAGGTCGGCGATTACGGCATCGCGCCAGGCGCGGCCGACTTTGCGCAGCTCGGGATCGCCTGCATGCAGCGGCTCCACCTGGATGGACACATCGTGTTCGAACTTGGCGCCATCGGTGACGTGCAGGTCCACTTCCATCAGCGGATCCCACTCGTCAATCAGGCGGAGCATCGCCTGCATTTCAGGCGCGTCGGCCTTCAGGTAATCGCGGTTGAGGTTGTAGCCCTGCGCGGTGGTACGGAAGCCCATTTCCTCGGGTCCATGCTGGTTGGGCCGGTTCCATGCACCGAATCGTTCATGACCATCGACACTGAACACCGGCACGAACACCCAGACCAGCTTGTCCAGCACGCCCTTGGCCACCCGTGCCTCGAGGATTTCTCGCAACGCCAGGAAGCCGGCATCCTTGCCATCAATCTCGCCGGCATGGATGCCGCCCTGGATCAACACTACCGGCAGGCGGCGTTGCCGCGCGCTGGCCGCATCAAGTGCGCCGCTGGTGGAAGCAACCAATGCCTTCATCGGCCGGCCTTCCGGGGAGACGCCGAAGTCAATGCAGCGCACCGCTTGCGGATAGGTCTTGGCGAAAGCATCGCAGAGTGCCAGCACTTCCTCGTAGCGGCCGGTCTTGAGGAAACCGGAGCGCTCGGAAATCGTGGTCAATCCGGCGTTGGCGGCATGCGCGGCAAGCGGGCCGGCTGCGAGCACGGACACCAGGAGCAGGGGCTTGTACATGGGCAGGGAACCGTGGTGGAAGTGGGCCAATCATGCCCGCTGCACGGCCGCGCCGCATCCCGGCGCAGCGTCGATCCGGGCCGGGTCTATCGGTTACCCTGCTCGCATCACGGTCCAGGATCACCCTATGAGCGACGCCATCGGCGCCACCAGAGCACGTTTGCCCAAGCAGGTTCCGTACATCATCGGCAACGAAGCCTGCGAGAGATTCAGCTTCTACGGGATGCGCAACATCCTGGTCCAGTTCATGGTCAACAGCGTGATCCTGGCCTATCTGCCCGAAGCGGACCGGCAAGGTGCGGCCAAGGATGTCTTCCATAGTTTCGTGATCGGTGTGTACTTCTTCCCGCTGCTCGGTGGCTGGCTGTCGGACCGCTTTTTCGGCAAGTACAACACGGTGTTGTGGTTCTCGCTGATCTATTGCGCTGGCCATGCCTGCCTGGCCATGTTCGAGGACAGCCGCAACGGTTTCTATACCGGCCTGTTCCTGATCGCCCTGGGATCCGGTGGCATCAAGCCGCTGGTAGTGTCCTTCGTCGGTGACCAGTTCGACGAATCGAACAAGAGCATGGCCAAGGTCGTGTTCGACTTCTTCTACTGGATCATCAATTTCGGCAGCTTCTTCGCCTCGCTGCTGATGCCGTTGTTCCTGCGCAGCTATGGCCCGTCCATCGCCTTCGGCATCCCCGGCCTGCTGATGCTCATTGCCACGATTATCTTCTGGCTGGGCCGTCGCCAGTATGTGCGCGTGCCGCCTACCCGGGGCGAGGATCCCGATTCGTTTTACAACGTGGCCCGCACTGCCTTGACCAGCGGCGGCGCAGGGCAGGGCCGTCCCGGTCTGCGGGTGTTGCAGGCAGGCGTGTCGCTGGCCGTGGCCATGCTGCTGTGCTGGGCGTTCAAGCCGGCATTCTGGCCTGAGTCCTTCGGGTTTGTGATTACCGCTTGTCTGGCACTGGGCGCACTGATCGCATCTGGAGGCATGGGCGTGTCGATGCAGCTTGAGCGTGCCCGTGGCCGCCATGCCGATGCCGCCATCGACAGCGTGCGCGCGGTACTGCGGGTGATCATCGTGTTTGCCCTGACCACGCCGTTCTGGTCGCTGTTCGACCAGAAAGCGTCGACCTGGGTACTGCAGGGCAAGACCATGGTGTTGCCGCACGACCAGTGGTGGTGGCCAAGCTGGCTGGTGAAGGAAGCCAGCCAGATGCAGGCGCTGAATCCGCTGCTGGTAATGGCCATCATTCCATTCAACAACCTGGTCCTGTATCCGGCCATGCGCCGTTGGGGCTTCGAGCCGACGGCGCTCAAGCGGATGGGCTGGGGCATCGTGTTCTCGGGCGTGGCCTGGATCGTGGCAGGCATGATCCAGTTGTCCATTGACGGCGGCGACCCGGTGTCACTGGCCTGGCAAATCGCCCCCTATACGCTGCTGACCTTTGGCGAGGTGCTGGTCTCCGCCACCGCACTGGAGTTCGCCTACAGCCAGGCCACCCAAGGCATGAAGGGCGTGATCATGGCGTTCTGGTATCTGGCCAGCACCTTTGGAAGCCTGTGGGTACTGTTGACCAACGCGGCCGTGCGCAACGACACGGTGATCGCCCAGATCGCCGGTACCGGGCTTAGCGAGAACGCCTTCCTGATGTTCTTCTTCGCGGTCTTTGCATTCGTGGCGGCCGCAGCATTCGCCTTGTACGCGCGGAGCTATCCAATGCAGGACCACTATCGCGCCGCAGGGGTGCTCTGATGGAAACGCCCGTCACCTTTGCACTCATTGCCATCACCTGCCTGGTCTCGTGGATGGCCTTCAACAACCGCAAGCTGGCCGACCGCCTGATTTTGTGGCCGCCTGCAATCGACAAGCACAAGCAGTACGACCGCCTGCTGGGCTACGGTTTCATCCACGCCGATTTCATGCACCTGCTGTTCAACATGCTGACGCTGTATTTCTTCGGTCGGCAGATTGAGCTGTTGATGACAGGATTGGTGGGGGTGTGGGTCTATCCTCTTTTCTATCTGTCGGCATTGGTCATCTCCATCCTGCCGACTTACCTGAAGAACCAGCACAACCCCAATTACCTCAGCCTGGGTGCCTCGGGTGCGGTGTCAGCGGTGCTGTTCGCTTTCATCCTGATTGCGCCCTGGCAGCTGATCTTCGTATTTTTTATTCCGCTGCCCGCCATTGTGTTCGCGGTGCTCTACGTCGCGTACAGCATCTGGATGGACAAGCGCGGGGGCGACCGAATAAACCACAGCGCCCATCTGGCAGGCGCTGCTTACGGCGTGATGTTCCTGTTGATCATGCGTCCCGAAGTGCTGCAACACTTTCTTCGCGCGCTGCAGAATCCCTCGTTCGGCGGCTGAACTTCATCCGTCGGGATCACCGTATCTG
>JBDSUI010000081.1:0-12488 GCA_039927795.1 Pseudoxanthomonas sp. | reverse complement strand
GTGTGGGTGGACCAGGGCTGCCGCGCCGAATTCCGGGTGCGCTGAAATGGATGGGCTGAAACTCGTGCGGCCTGTGATCTCTGCGCATGCACGGGTGTTCTAAACTGCGCGCATGAACAATGACATCGATTACGCTCGCTATGACCGCATCAGGCCGATCCTGTGGACCGGCGTTACCCTGGACCTGCTGGACCAACGCAAGTTGCCGTTTCAGGTCGAGCACCTGAGTTCCTCCACTAGTGACGAAGTGGCGGCCGCCATCCATGCGCTGGCAGTGCGGGGCGCGCCGGCCATCGGCATTGCCGCTGCCTGGGGTGTGGTGCTCGCCTCGCGTGAAGTGGAGGCGGGCACTGGTGCCGAAGCGGCGCTGCTGATGGAACCGGCCTTGCAGCGCCTGAACGCGGCGCGTCCCACTGCAGTGAACCTTGCCTGGGCGCTGTCGCGCATGCGTCGTGTGCTGCAGGCCGCAGGGCCTGACTGGCGTCAGCTGCTCGAGCAGGAAGCACAGGCTATCGCTGAGGAAGACCTGGCTGCGAACCGTCATATGGGCGCACTGGGTGCAGGTTTGATCGAGGCGGGCAGTGGCGTGTTGACCCACTGCAATACCGGTTCACTGGCGACCGCTGGGTTTGGCACCGCGCTGGGTGTGATCCGTGCCGGCGTGGCCCAGCAGCGCATCAGCAAGGTCTTCGCCGATGAAACCCGGCCCTGGCAGCAGGGCGCACGCCTGACCGTCTGGGAGCTGCAGCAGGACGGTATCGACGCGACCCTGATTGCCGATTCCGCCGCTGCCCACCTCATGAAGACCGGGGCCGTGCAATGGGTGGTGGTGGGGGCAGACCGCATCTGCGCCAATGGTGACACCGCCAACAAGATCGGCACCTATCAGCTGGCCATTGCCGCACGCCATCACGGCGTGAAGTTCATGGTGGTGGCGCCGTCCTCAACAGTGGATATGGACACCGCCAATGGTGAGCTGATCGAGATTGAGGAACGCGATGCCAGTGAAATGCTGGGCATTGGCGGCGTGCGCATCGTCGCCGAGGGCATCCATGCGTGGAATCCGGTGTTCGATGTCACGCCTGCACACTTGATCGATGCCATCGTTACCGAAAAAGGTGTCATTGCGCAGCCCACGGTGCAGAAGATGCGTGCCGCGTTTGCCTGATCCGCGCCGGACAGGGCCGGGCCAGCGCGGCTGAGGCCGCAAGACCAGTCAGCCCAGCCCGGGGCTGCCGACAGGCACCGTCGCTCCGCTATTGGCGCAAGCCATCAGAGCCGGCGGTCCCCGCTATCGCCGGTGTCGCCAGCCATCGCAATGCGCGCGCTTGGGGTGGGCAGATCGCGCCCGCCTTTCCGAAGCAGCCCTGATGGCCTAAGTGCTTGTTTTTCTGGCATTCCGGGCCTCATCCGGGGGCCGCTTCCGTGGTACAATTCCGCAGTTGAAAATCCCATCGATTTCCGTGACACCGAACCTGCTTCGGCAGCACGGGTATTGACCGAAGAAATCACCAGAAGACGGAACCCGAATGGCAGATCTCGCCAAGGAAATCATCCCGGTCAACCTCGAAGACGAGATGCGCCGCAGCTACCTGGATTACGCCATGAGCGTGATCGTGGGGCGCGCGCTTCCCGATGTTCGCGATGGCCTGAAACCGGTCCACAGGCGCGTGCTGTTCGCCATGAACGAGCTTGGGGCCCACAGCAACAAGGCGCACTTCAAGTCTGCCCGTATCGTCGGTGACGTGATCGGTAAATACCACCCGCACGGCGATCAGTCGGTCTACGACACCCTGGTGCGCATGGCGCAGCCGTTTTCGCTGCGCTACCTGCTGGTAGACGGGCAGGGTAACTTTGGTTCAGTCGACGGCGATTCCGCTGCCGCAATGCGCTACACCGAAGCGCGCATGGCGCGCCTGACCGACCAGCTGATGGCCGACATCGACAAGGAAACCGTCGATTTCCAGCTCAACTACGACGAGAAGGAATACGAGCCGACGGTCATGCCGACCCGGTTCCCGAACCTGCTGGTCAATGGCTCGGCCGGAATCGCCGTGGGCATGGCCACCAACATCCCGCCACACAACCTGACCGAAGTTATCGATGGGCTGATCGCGCTGATCAACGACCCCGAGATTGACGTTGACGGCCTGATGCAGTACATCCCGGGCCCTGATTTTCCCACCGCCGGCATCATCAATGGCACCAGCGGCATTGTCGCCGGCTACCGCACCGGTCGTGGTCGCGTGCGCATGCGTGCTCGCGCCACCATCGAGGTCAACGACGATACCGGTCGCGAATCGATCATCGTCACCGAGATCCCGTACCAGGTGAACAAGGCGCGGCTGATCGAGAAGATCGCCGAGCTGGTCAAGGAAAAGAAGCTGGAAGGCCTGAGCGAGCTGCGCGACGAGTCCGACAAGGACGGCATGCGCATCTACATGGAGGTCAAGCGTGGCGATTCGGCCGACGTGGTCCTCAACAACCTGTACCAGCAGACCCAGATGGAATCGGTGTTCGGCATCAACATGGTGGCGCTGGTCGACGGCCGTCCGCAGACGCTGAACCTGAAGCAGATGCTGGAGGCGTTCATCCGCCACCGCCGCGAAGTGGTCACCCGTCGCACCATCTTCGAACTGCGCAAGGCCCGCAACCGCGCGCACATCCTGGAAGGCCTGACCGTCGCCCTGGCCAACATCGACGAGATGATCGAGTTGATCAAGACCTCGTCCAACCCGGCCGAAGCGCGCGAGCGCATGCTGGCCAAGACCTGGGAACCGGGTCTGGTGGGTTCGTTGCTGGCTGCCAGTGGTTCCGATACTTCGCGGCCGGAAGATTTGCCGGCCGGTGTCGGTTTCATCGACGGTACCTACCAGCTGACGGAAGTGCAGGCCACCCAGATCCTGGAAATGCGCCTGCATCGCCTGACCGGGCTGGAACAGGAAAAGCTGACCGAGGAATACAAGGAGCTGCTGGCTGTCATTGAAGGCCTCATCCGCATCCTCGAAAATCCGGACGTGCTGCTGGAAGTGATCCGCACCGAGCTGCTGAACATCCGCGAAGAGTTTGGTGACGCGCGTCGCAGCGAGATCCGTCACAGCGAGGAAGATCTCGACATCCTTGACCTGATTGCCCCGGAAGACGTGGTGGTCACGTTGTCGCATGCCGGCTACGCCAAACGCCAGCCGGCCAGTGCCTACCGTGCCCAGCGCCGTGGCGGTCGTGGCCGCAGCGCAGCAGCGACCAAGGAAGAGGATTTCATCGATCAGCTGTGGCTGGTCAACACGCATGACACGCTGCTGACGTTCACCAGCAGTGGCCGCGTGTTCTGGCTGTCGGTTTACCAGCTGCCCGATGCCGGTTCCAACGCGCGTGGCCGACCCATCATCAACTGGATTCCACTGGAACCCGGCGAGCGCGTGCAGGCCGTGTTGCCGGTACGCGAATACGCCGAAGACCAGTACGTGCTGTTCGCCACCCAGGACGGTACGGTCAAGAAGACCCCGCTGACCGAATTTGCCTACCGCCTTTCGCGCGGCAAGATCGCCATCAATCTGGACGAAGGCGATGCACTGGTCGGCGTCGCCCTGACCGATGGCAGCCGCGATGTGATGCTGTTTGCTTCCAATGGCAAGGCCGTGCGCTTTGCCGAGAGCACGGTCCGCAGCACCGGTCGCAACACCACCGGTGTCCGCGGCATCCGCCTTGCCAAGGGCGAGCAGGTGCGCAGCCTGATCGTGGTAGAAGGCGACGGCGATATTCTCACCGCCAGCCAGCGTGGCTACGGCAAGCGCACCCCGGTCGAGGACTATCCACGCAAGGGTCGTGGTACGCAGGGCGTGATCGCGTTGCAGACCACGGCACGCAATGGCCAGCTGGTCGGTGCCGTACAGCTTTCCGATCACCATGAAGTGCTGCTGATTTCCGATGGCGGCACGCTGGTGCGCACACGAGCTGCGGAAATTTCCCAGGTCGGCCGCAACACCCAGGGTGTGACCTTGATCAAACTGGCCAAGGAAGAAACCCTGCAGGCAGTCGAACGTCTGGATGCGTCACTGGACGAGGACGAAGAGGCTTCGACCGAGGCTCCCGAGGTTGGCGGGGTAGCCCAGCCGGAAGCGTAAACCCCGCGGCGCTTGCAAACGAGCGCCGCAAATTCCTGACTTGCTTAGTTTGCGTTCTATACTGCCTCTACTTTAGGGACAGGGGTACGCAAATGGAATTGGCACTCAGTAAAAATTTGAACGCGCGTGGCAGGCTGCTGCGCGCCTTTTTTGTTTCGACCTTGTTGCTGCTGATGCTGGCGGGCTGCAAGCCCAACCAGACCGGGCAGTTGCCGGCACCCAGTGGCGAGCCGATCAAGGCGCAGAAGCAGGAGATCAAGGGATTCGGCTTGGCCGGTGCCTATCCCGACCAGCACGACGGCGATCTTTCCATCGCGCTGGAATTCAGCCGCCCACTGGTCGGTTCGCAGGACTTCGACGCGCTGCTGGCGGTGACCGATGACAAGGGCGCCACCGTCAAGGGCAGCTGGGTATTGGACGACAAAGGCCTGATCCTGCGCTTCCCATTTGTCGAAGCAGCCAAGGATTACCAGGTGCTGGTGCGCGCCGACCTGCTGGCGGCCGAGGGCAGTCGCCTTGGCAAGGAGCTGCAGGAAAAGGTCCATACCGGCGAGCTAGACCCGGCCGTCGGGTTTGCGTCTCAGGGCAGCGTGCTGCCGGCACGCGAAAGCCGTGGTCTGCCCGTGGTGTCGATCAACGTCAAGGAAGTGGACGTTGAATTCCTGCGCGTAAGCGAGAAAAACCTGCCCAAGTTCTATTCCGAGTACCAGCGCGGCGGTCGTCGCGGCAGCTGGGACCTGGACAGCGAATACGACGACAAGAAGCCGATCGGCGAACTGGCCGAGCCGGTTTACGTCAACCGCTTCCTGCTGGGCGGCAAACCCAACGAGCGCATGCTGACCTACCTGCCTATCCAGGGCATCAAGGAACTGCAGGAGCCGGGTCTGTACTTTGCGGTGATGAAGCGCACCGGCAGATTCTCGGGCGAGTTTGAAACTTCGTTCTTCACCATCAGCGACATCGGCCTGCATGCACGCGCCTACAAGGACAAGTTGTTCGTGCACACGGCCTCGCTCAACAGCGGCGCAGCGGTGGGCGGCGTGGAGCTGAAAATCCTCGACCCGCAAGGCGAGACCTTCCTGAAGGGCGAGACTGACAGCAACGGCAACGTGCTGCTCAACTACAAGCTGGAAGCGGGCCACGTATTGGTCGCAAGGCGCGGCAAGGACGTGTCCATGCTGCCGTTCAACCAGCCGGCGCTGGACCTGTCCGAATTCTCGGTCGCCGGCCGCCAGGCGGCGTGGTTCGACGTATTTGCCTGGTCCGGCCGTGACCTGTATCGCCCGGGCGAGACCGTGCGCATCAATGCACTGCTGCGAGACAACGATGGCAAGCCCACCGATGTTGCCGGCAAGAAGGGGCAGCCGATATTCCTGCGCCTGAAGCAGCCCGACGGCAAGACCTTCCGCGAAACGCGCCTGCAACCTGACGCCCAGGGCTATTTCAGTTTCGAGCAGGTCATTCCTGTCGAAGCGCCGACGGGACGCTGGCAGGTGGAGTTCCGCACCGATCCGGACAGCAAGGAAGCCGTGCAGGGGATGACCTTGCGCATCGAGGAATTTCTGCCCGAGCGCATGAAGCTTGACCTGGAAACCAGCCAGGCCGTGTTGAAGCCGGGCGAACCGTTCAAGCTGAAGGCCAAGGCCGCGTATCTCTACGGCGCGCCCGCCGACGGTAACCGCTTCACCGCAAAACTGGCGATCGCGGTGGAACAGCATCCACTCGAACAACTGCCCGGCTATTTCTTTGGCGACCCGACCCTGAGCCTGCCCAGGGAAGCCAAGGACATCATCGATGCCAGCTTCGGCGCTGATGGTGTGTACGCCGAAGACATCGTCCTGCCTGACGAGGCCAAGCCCACCAGCACCATCGCCGCGATCGTGAGCGGTAGCGTGTATGAGACCGGCGGCCGTACCGTCAACCGCTCGCTCAAGCGCGTGCTGTGGCCGGCGGCGGCGCTGGTCGGCGTGCGTCCCTTGTTCGACGACAAGGACGGCGCTGATGCCAACAGCAACGCGCGCTTCGAAGTCGTGCGCGTGGATGCCGCTGGCAAGCCTCAGCCCGCCAAAGGCCTGAAAGTCACCCTGGTGCGCGAGCATCGGGACTACCACTGGAACTACGACGCCGACGACGGCTGGGATTACAACTTCACCCAACGCTTCGAGAACCTGGAAGTGAAGACCGTTGACGTCGGTGCGACGGCGGCCAAGGTCGACTATCCCGTGGAGTGGGGTGGCTATCGACTGGAAGTCTTCGACCCGGCCACTGGCCTGACCACGCGCTACCCGTTCAACGCCGGCTGGAGCTGGGACGACGAAAACCAGGGCCTGGATGCACGCCCCGACAAGGTCAAGATTGCGCTCGACAAGACCGCCTACAAGGCGGGCGACACCATGAAGGTCACCGTCACCCCGCCACACGCAGGCCGCGGCCTGTTGATGGTCGAGAGTGACCGCATGCTGTACGTGCAGGAAATCGACGCCAAGCCGGGCAGCAGTTTCGAGATACCGGTCACCCAGGACTGGGAGCGTCACGACGTGTACGTGACCGCGCTGGTATTCCGGGGTGGTTCGGTCCCCAGCAAGATCACGCCTGCGCGGGCCGTGGGCGTGGCCCACGTGCCAATGGATCGGCACGCGCGCCGGGTGGCTGTGGGCCTGGTTGCACCCGCGCAGATGCGTCCCGAGCAGGACATGCCGGTCACGGTCAGCGTGCCGGAACTTGCGGGCAAACCGGCCTTCGTGACGGTGTCGGCGGTGGATGTGGGCATCCTCAACATCACCCGCTTCCCGGTGCCCGATGCCAACGCGCAGTTCTTCGCGCAACGCCGCCTGGGCGTGGATGCGTACGACATCTATGGCCGGGTGATCGAGAGTTTTGAAGGCAGCACCGCGAAGATCCGCTTCGGCGGCGATATGGCCCTGGCCGCATTGCCACAGGCCAAGCGCCCGACCTCCCGCGTGCAGACGGTGGACCTGTTCGCAGGCCCGGTGCAGCTGGATGCCAAGGGCAATGCACGCATCAGGCTGAAGGTGCCCGACTTCAACGGTACGTTGCGGGTGTCCACGCTGGTGTATTCGGGCGAACGCTACGGCAACGCAGACCGCGAGACCGTGGTCCGCGCGCCGATCGTGGCCGAAGCCAGCCTGCCGCGTGTGCTGGCACCGGGTGATCGCAGCACCGTGACCCTGGATGTGCAGAATTTCACCGGCGCCGCAGGGGATTTCAAGGTGCAGGTAGATGGCATCGGCCCGCTCGACATCGCGCAGGCCTCGCGTACCGCCAGGCTCGGCAAGGAAGCCAAGACCACACTCAGCTTCCCGATCACTGCCGGTGAAGGCTATACGACGGCGCAGGTACGCGTTCGCGTCGACGGCGGGGGCTTCAAGGTAGACCGCAAGTACGACCTGCCGGTGCGCGCCGGCTGGCCCGCGGTACTGCGCTCGCAGACTCGGGTCCTGGACACCATGTCGCCGGTCGCGCTGGGCAGCGGTTTCGCCGATGGCCTGATGACCGGATCGGTCACCGCCCGCATGCTGGTCAGTGCCTTGCCGCCGATCCCGTTCGGCAGTGCCTTGCAGGGTGCGCTGGAGTATCCCTACGGCTGTTCCGAGCAGACCACCAGCAAGGGCTATGCCGCGCTGGAGCTGGATGACGCCACCGCCAAGCTGCTCGGCGTCAAGGGACTGGAACCGAATAAGCGCCGTGCACGCATGGAAGGCGCATTCGGTCGCCTGGCCTCGATGCAGGTCTCGACAGGCCACTTCTCCATGTGGGGCAATGACGACTACGTCAATCCAGGCCTGACGCCGTACATCGTGGAATTCCTGCTGGATGCGAAAGAAGGCGGTTTTGCCGTGCCCGATGCGGTCCTGCAAAAGGCCTTGAACCGGCTCAGCGAAGACCTGCTTGCCGGCGGCGCGCAGTTCTATGGCTATGACTCGCGCGAGCACCTGAAATTCGCCAGCCAGGCCTATTCCGGCTATGTGCTGGCGCGCGTCAATCGTGCCCCGCTGGGGACCTTGCGTGCGCTGTACGACAACGAGCGGGGCAAGAGCCTGACCGGATTGCCCCTGGTGCACCTGGGCATTGCACTGTCATTGCAGGGCGACAAGAAGCGTGGCGAGAAAGCGATCGCCGATGGTTTTGCCAAAAGCGGCGACCGACCTCGCTACCTGGGCGACTACGGCAGTCGCGTGCGCGACGATGCACTGATGATCGCGCTGGTGCACGAGCGCAAGGTAAGCAAGCCGGAGTACGACGCACGCGCCGTCTCCCTGGGTCGCGAGCTTGACGCACGTCGCAACACTGGCTGGCTGTATCTCAGCACCCAGGAACAGGTAGCGCTGGCACGGCTGGGCAAGGCCTTGCTGGTCGATCAGAAGAAGCTGGTGTCGGGCACCTACAGCGTAGGTGGCGAAAGTGAGGTTATTGCCCCCACCCGGATTTTCTCCCGCGTCTTTGATTACGCCACCCTGGCCCAGGGCGTGACGTTCACGCCGGAAGGCAGCCCGCCGTTGTTCGCCAACCTGGAGATCGCCGGTATTCCGCGCAGCGCGCCGGCCTTCGACAACCGGCAGATTGGTATCGAACGCAATTACTACACGACTGACGGCAAGGAATGGAAAGGCGGCAACCTGAAGGAAGGTGACGCCCTGATCGTGCGCGTCAGCATCACCGCCAATGTGAGCATGCCCGATGCCTTGTTCACCGACCTGCTGCCGGCCGGCCTGGAAATCGAGAACTTCAACCTGGGCGACGCCAAGCAATGGGCCGACGTGGTTGTGGACGGCATCAACATCACCGACCGCTCAAGCTCGGCTGACGTGAAGCACGAGGAGTATCGGGATGATCGCTACGTGGCTGCCCTGAAGCTGGACGGTGGCGATGCGGCCAAGGTGTTCTATCTGGTCCGAGCGGTCACACCCGGTGTGTATACGGTGCCGCCACCGCTGGTGGAAGACATGTATCGCCCTGAGATCCGCGGCGTAGGCAAGTCCTCCCCTGCATCGATCACGGTAGTGCAGCCGTGAACTGCCATGGCCCCTGCTGCCACCGGCAGCAGGGCCTCGCAGGGCGTGGGCCGTACTTGATCCGGCAACGGATGAGGGAAAGCACCAACGGCTTTGATTGAGTTTGACGTGTTACCGAATTTGCCTTCGCTCATGCGTCGCTTCGTGCAACCTTCCCCCAAGCGGGGAAGCAAAGGCCTGCAGCGCGTATTGCACTGGTTGCGCTGGGGCACTGTCGCCGTCCTGGTGACACTGCTGCTGCTCGACTTCGCATTCCCCACGCCGTTGCCCAAGGCCCGTGACACCAGCACGCTGGTAGTGGCACGCGACGGCACGCCGCTGCGCGCCTTTGCCGACCGCAACGGTGTGTGGCGCTATCCGGCGAGCGCCGACACCGTGTCACCGCTTTATCTGCAGGCCTTGCTGAACTACGAGGATCGCTGGTTCTGGCGCCATCCCGGGGTCAATCCCTGGGCCTTGCTGCGCGCAGGCGGCCAGTGGCTGGGTGGCGGGCGCATCGTGTCCGGTGGCTCCACGCTGACCATGCAGGTCGCGCGCATCCTGGACCCGCATTCGCGCACCCCGTGGGGCAAGGCCAAACAGCTGTTGCGTGCGCTGCAGCTGGAAGCCCATCTGTCGAAACGTGAGATCCTGCAGCTGTACCTGGAACGCGCTCCCTTCGGCGGCACCATTGAAGGTGTGGAAGCGGCCAGCTGGGCCTACCTGGGAAAGCCCGCCTCGCGCTTGTCGCAGGCTGAAGCCGCGTTGCTGGCGGTGCTGCCGCAATCACCCAGTCGCCTGCGCCCCGACCGTCATCCCGAAGCCGCACGCAGGGCGCGCGACAAGGTCCTGCAGCGCATGGTTGCGCTGCAGGTGTGGTCGCAGCCGCAAGTGGATGACGCGCGCATCGAAGCGGTGGTGGCGCGCTCGCTGAAACCACCCCTCAGCGCCGCCCTGCTGGCACAGCGGCTGCACCAGGCCGATCCCAAGGCCGCGCGCATCGTCTCCAGTATCGATCCGCAACTGCAGCGCACCCTGGAGGAACGTGTGTCGGCGTATTTCTCCAGCCTGCCCGAGCGCACCTCGGCCGCCTTGCTGGTGGTCGACAACGCCAGCATGCAGGCCCGTGCCTACGTGGGCTCGGTCACCTTCGCCGACAAGCAGCGGCTGGGCCACGTGGACATGGTGCAGGCGTGGCGCTCGCCCGGTTCCACTCTCAAGCCCTTTCTGTATGGACTGGCGCTGGACGATGGCCTGATCCATTCTGAAAGCCTGCTGGTGGATGCACCGCAGACGTTTGGTGGCTATCGCCCTGGCAACTTCGATTCCGCATTCAACGGCCCGGTCGGCGCCGCCGAGGCACTGCGACTTTCGTTGAATGTGCCGGCGGTCGATCTGCTGGACCGGGTGGGTCCGCTGCGGTTTTCCGCACGGCTGGCCAATGGCGGCATCGAATTGAAGTATCCGCGCGGTGGGAAACCCAATCTTGCGATGATCCTCGGCGGTACCGGGGCCCGCCTTGAGGACCTGGTCGGTGCCTTTGCGGGGTTCAACCGCCAGGGACTGGCAGGGCGCGTGCGCTACACCGATGCAGACCCACCGGTTGACCGGCGGATGATGTCGCCAGGGGCGGCCTGGATACTCCGCGAAATCCTGGAGGCCAATCCGCGCCCGGGCTACAGTCTGGGCACGTTCGATATTGGTTCGCGGCCGCGCGTGGCCTGGAAGACCGGCACCAGTTACGGCTACCGCGATGCCTGGGCTATTGGCGGCACCCGCCGCTACACCGTGGGCGTTTGGGTAGGGCGTCCGGATGGCACGCCCTTGCCGGGCCAGTACGGCGCGGTCACGGCATTGCCGCTGATGTTTGAAGTGATCGACAGCCTGCCGCGTGCACGCAGCGACGGCGTGCCTGCGCCGCCGCCGGCCAACGTGGCAGAGACCGAAATCTGCTGGCCTTTGGGACTGCCGCCTGAAGATGATGCACCGCAGCTATGTCAGCGGCGGATGAAAGCCTGGACCCTGGATGGCGCGGTGCCGCCGACCTTTGCCGAGCGCGATGCGCGTTTGTGGAATGCGGGACGCGAGCGATTTGAAGTGGATGCCACTACAGGCCTGCGACTGTCCGGCGAGTGCAGCGGACCGCATCAGGCGCGCTCGACGCAGATCGCCCGATGGCCGGCGTTGGCGTCGCCATGGCTGTCGGCGCAATCGCGCAGCGCGTCGCGGCTGCCTGCGTTATCCCCGGACTGCGTGGCCGATGGCCGCGAAGCGGCGACCGAGTTGCGCATTGAAGGCCTGAATGACCGGGCGACCATCGCGCGCGCGCCCGGAAGCGTGCATGGCGCACGCTTGCAATTGCGTGCACTGGGCACCGACACACGCGTGCAGTGGCTACTGGATGGCAAATGGATCGCCGAGACGCGCGGTGCCCAGGCGTTCCAGCGCGAATTCGATGCCCCCGGCGATCACACGCTCACCGCATTGGCGGAAAGTGGGGCGTGGACACGACTCGGTTTCCGCATCCTGGAACCGTAGCGTGTTGCTGCAGTAGCTGCCCATCCGGCGCGCAACAAAAAAGGCCTTCGGTAAACAACCGAAGGCCTTTTTTGTTATCGCAACTCGCGTCGCTGTGGGTTAAGGGTGGAATCAGTTGCCTATCCAGCCATCCAGCAGATCCGAGAATTCGTCTGCATGCTCTTCTTCCTGGGCCAGGATGGATTCAAGGATGCGCTTGGTGGTCGTATCCCGGTTGCCAATGTAGTTGATCATTTCGCGATAGCTGTCGATGGCAATGCGCTCGGCTACCAGGTCTTCCTTGACCATGTCGCGCAGGTCCTGGCCTTCCTTGTATTCGGCATGGGCACGCGCGGTCAGCGTGTCCGGGTTGAGATCCGGCTCGCCGCCCAGTTGCACAATGCGCTCGGCCAGCAGATTGGCATGTGCCTGTTCCTGCTGTGCATGTTCCAGAAATTCAGCCTTCACCGCGTCAGCCAACATTCCCGAGGCCATGAAGTAATGGCGGTAATAGCGCAGCACGCACACCCACTCTGTGGCCAGCGCCTCGTTGAGCAGCTTTATGATTACTTCCTTGTCAGCGCTGTAACTGCTGGTAATGGCGCCATCTTCGATATTCTTGCGTGCGTTGGCACGCAGCGTGGCTTTGTCAGTAAAGCCGCCGCTGCCGGTGCTACCGGCGGTGGGGGCATTGCCTGGGTTCTTCGGTTTGGCGGGCTTGGACATGGGCTGGCCTCTAAGGGGGAAAAAGGGGTCTAACTCAGCTGGGCAGGTTGTCCAGGACATATTCGGCTGCAGAGATCTTGAATTCGCCTGGTGACTCGACCCACAGTTG
>JBDSUI010000080.1:0-11604 GCA_039927795.1 Pseudoxanthomonas sp. | reverse complement strand
TGGCGGGTGATCTCGGCCACCGGGATATCCAGGATGTCCAGATTCTGCCGGCGGATCAGGTACAGCAGCAGGTCCAGCGGGCCTTCGAAGGCATCCAGGATCACTTCCAGCGCGTCAGGCGGGATGTAGAGATCCTGTGGAATCTGCAGCACCGCTTGCCCATGCACCGTCGCCAGCGGCATCTCGTGTTGCTGAGGCTGCTGCTGAGGCTTGGACGTATCGATTTGCGGGTTCGCGTCTTGCGCGAGTTCAGAGGTCATCAAATAAAGCCATGGATTGCGGCATCGCGCAGCACCGGGTGCCGTCGCGCTTGGAGTTTGCGGCTTATACGTGCGTCGCAGGGCGATCGCATTCCCACACATCAGACAAGCAACGCACGCCACGGTCGGTGGCGGCAGGACAGCGAAGAGTCGTTGGGCGCGGGCGGGTGGGGGCAGCGAATCGGTCGACGGGACGTGTGGCGAATGAGCCGTGTCCGGGCGGGCCGCTGCTTCCGGCCGTGCAATGGGACCAAGAGTAAGCGGTGACGGGACAGGTGTCCAGCGTCAGGGACGGGCGCGACCTTTACAATCCAGTCTGGAATACTTGGAGAGACAGCAGCATGTGGTATGCCATTGAAGGTTACGACGCCGCCGACGCGCTGCCGCGGCGCATGGAGGCGCGGGCTGCGCACCTGACGCGGTTGAGCGCGCTACGCGACCAGGGTCGGCTGCTGTTGGCCGGTCCATGCCCGGCCATTGATTCGGACGACCCCGGCCCGGCAGGCTTCAGCGGCAGTATCGTGATTGCGGAATTTGATTCACTGGAGCTCGCACGGGCCTGGGCCGATGAGGACCCATACCTGGAAGCGGGCGTGTACCTGCGGGTAGAAGTCCGCCCGTTCCGCAAGGTGCTGCCGTGAGCCGGCTGGCGAGGATCCGGGACGCGTTGCAGGCCGCCCTCGATCCCACCCATCTGGTGGTGAACGACGACAGCCACCTGCATGCAGGCCATGAGGGCGCGCGTGACGGCCGTGGGCATTTCAGCGTCGAGCTGGTCAGCGTGGCGTTCGCTGGCAAGTCCTCGCTGGCCAGGCATCGGGCGATCTATGCGGCCCTGGGCGAGATGATGACCACGGACATCCACGCGCTTTCAATCCAGGCGCGGGCCCCGGACGAAAGTCGGGCAGAGACCTGAGCGCGGCACTCATGGCGCTACCCAACAGGAGTCGGTCGCGCTGGTGCCACCCAAGCTTCTGAATCCAAAGCATTGCATGGGCCGGATAAGCTCGCCTTTACAGGTACCTCTGTAAACGTTTACAGTCCGCCCAGCTTGCTGATTCTGGCGCGCGGAGATCACGCAATGGCGCGAACCAACGTGACCATCAAGGATGTTGCACGCGAGGCCTCGGTCTCGGTGGCCACGGTGTCGCGTGCGCTGAACGGGCATGACAACGTCGCCGAAAGCGTGCGCAAGCACGTCACCGAAACGGCGAATCGGCTGCGCTACCAGCCGCACGCCGCCGCCCGCAGTCTCAGCAGCCGCCGCACCCAGACCATCGGCGTGGTCCTGCCTGATCTATATGGCGAGTTCTTTTCCGAATTGATCCGTGGCATTGACGTGGTGGCGCGGGCCCGGCGCCAGCACCTTCTGGTTTCCAGCTATCACGGCCAGCCGGAAGAGCAGGGCGAGGCGCTGCGTGCCATGCGGGGACGCGTTGATGGGCTGCTGGTCCTGTCGCCGTATGCGGACCGACCCGGTTTCCTCACTGACAATCTGCCGATGGCGCTGCCGGCGGTTCTGATAAACACGCACTTGCCGGATGCCACTTACCCGGTGTTGAGCATCGACAATTTCGGTGGAGCATCGGCAATGGTGAAGCACCTCGCCGAAGCCGGGCACCAGCGCATCGCCTTCATTTGCGGGCCTGAAGACAATTTTGATGCCAGCGAGCGCCGGCGCGGCTACCGCAGCGCACTGGCCGAACACCTGCCGCAGGCTACGGCCATGGAGCTGGCGGGGGACTTCGACGAGTCTTCCGGCTATGAGGCGGGCAGGCAGATCCTGGCTGCCACACCGCGCCCCGATGCGGTATTCGCTGCCAACGACATGATGGCGCTGGGCTGCCTGTACGCCTTCAACGAGGCCGGGGTGAAGATTCCCACTGATATCGCGCTTGCCGGTTTCGACGACATACCGCTGGCGCGGTTCGTGCACCCGACCTTGACCACCATGCGGGTGAGCATTGCGGAACTGGGTGGTCTTGCGCTCTCAAGGCTGCTGGTGGCGATAGACAGCGACGGCGAACAGGAAGTCACTTTGCAAATGCTGGTGCCGGAATTGATAGTCCGCGAATCCACCATTCCTGCGCTGCGACGACAGCCGAACGCTGGCCGTTCCTGATGGTTTTTTTACCCCCGCCATGTAAACGATTCCAATCCTGCTTATCAGCTGCATTGCACACCCTGGGAGGGGATAGGTCATGAAGAGCCACACGCAAGGCAACACCCGATCCACCCGCAGCCTGCTCGCCTGCGCAATGGCAAGTTGCCTGATGCTGGGCGTGGCACCTTCGGTGTTTGCGCAGTCCACGGCTGCAACCATCCGCGGTCAGGTCATGGTCGATTCCACGCCTGCCACAGATGCGAAGATTACTGCGACCAATGTTGCGACGGGATTGAGCCGCAGCGTGCAGTCCAATGCGAGTGGTGGCTACTCGCTTGGCGGCTTGCCGCCTGGCACCTATCGTCTTGATGTGGCCGCTGCGGGGCAGACGAGCTCGCAGAATGTCACGGTTGCAGTGGGCCAGACCGCCACTTTGGACTTGGGTGTTGGTGGAGTTGCAGAAACAGCAGTGGGTGAAGCTACCGATCTAGGCACCGTCACCGTGCAGGGAACGATGCTTACAGAAACGAGAACCTCTGAAATCGCGACTTATGTATCGCAGAAGCAGATCGATTCGCTGCCTCAGGGAACCCGCAACTTCCTGGCTTTCGCGGACACGGTTCCTGGTATGCAGTTCCAAACCGCTTCGGATGGCTCTACCAAGATCAAGTCGGGCGCACAAAGTGCAAACGGCGTGAATGTCTTCATCGACGGCGTGGGACAAAAGAACTACGTGCTTCAGGGCGGCGTCAGTGGTCAGGATTCCAGTCGCGGCAATCCCTTCCCGCAATCAGCCATTGGCGAGTACAAGGTCATAACGCAGAACTACAAGGCCGAGTTCGACCAGTTGAGCAGCGCGGCGATCGTGGCAACGACACGGTCCGGAACCAATGATTTCTCTGGTGGTTTCTTCTGGGACTACACCGACACCAACTGGCGCAAATCAACCGAGTTTGAAGAAAAGACGAATACCAAGGCATCTTCGAAGGATGAGCAATACGGAATCTCATTTGGTGGTCCCATCATTCAGGACCAGGCGCACTTCTTCGTGGCTTACGAGGCAAAAGAATACGAATCACCGCGCACGATCATCCCGGGCCGCGGCTACACCATCGACGAGTTGCCCGGCGCCATCCAGTCGGAGATAGGAGTGGGCTTCCTGACCGCTCCTTTCAAGGAGAATCTGTACTTCGGAAAAGTCGATTGGGCATTCGGGGACAATCACTATTTCGAACTCACGGCGAAGTATCGTGATGAAGTCGAGGTCACGAATATCGGTGGCGAAAACCTTGTCAGCTACGGCACTGACAAGGTCAATGATGAAACCCGTGTGGATATGCGCTATCAGTTCAACTCAGGCGCCTGGCTGAACGACGCACACCTGGTCTACGAAGATACAAGCTGGGGGCCGCGCCCCACTACCAGCGGACGTGGTTACATCCTGACCGACAGCACTGGCTGGAACGACGTGATCGTGCGTTCGGGTGCTGGTCCGGACTACCAGAACAAGGGCCAAAGCGGGTATGGATTCCAGGATGATCTGACCTTTACCGGCTGGGAAGGCCACACTTTGAAAATGGGCGCAAAATACAAGCGTATTGAAGTCAGTGCGCAGGAACAGTCACCCTACAACCCTGCCTATTACTACAATATTGCCGGAAGCCTGACCCAGCCAATACATGTCCGCTTCGGGTTGCCGATCGCCGGGGTAGGCGACAACAGCGCAGAATCCAGGAACAATCAATTCGGCGTGTATATCCAGGACGATTGGGAAGTCAACGACAAACTCGTTCTGAACTTTGGCGTGCGCTGGGACTACGAGGAAAGCCCAACTTATCTTGACTACGTGACTCCTGCGGATGTGGCTTCCTCGTTGCGTTCCTCGACGGCCATCAACAATCCAAACTCCGGCGTCAATGTCGAAAACTATATTAGTGACGGAAGCAATCGCAAGTCCTACAAGGGTGCATGGGCTCCCCGCCTGGGCTTTTCCTATGATCTCAATGCCGACCAGCGGCGTGTCATTTACGGTGGCGCAGGCCGTTCGTATGACCGAAACCTCTTCGACAATCTCCAACTTGAGCTGACCAAGGCAAGTTTCGCAACCTATGATTTTGCTTTCCAGCCCTCGTGTCCTGTCGCGGGGGTAAATGGATGCCTCACCTGGGACCCGAGCTATTTCGATCCAGCGGTGCTTGCAGGCCTGGGCTCGGCTACTGGAGCCGGGCGCGAGGTATTCATGCTGCAGAACGAACTCAAGACTCCCTATTCCGACCAGTTCAGTTTGGGCATGCGCAATGCGTTGGGTGACTGGATGACGGATGTGACGATCTCGCATATCAGCAGCAAGGACGGATTCGCTTTCCTGCTCGGGAATCGACGTCCGGACGGAAGTTTCTTTCCACCCGGAAGCACGTGGGATCCGAAACCCTTTGGTCAGGGTTTTCCCGGGTTCGGGACTCTGATCCTGGGCACCAATGGCATAGAAACGCGATCGAACGCGTTGTACGTCAAAGTGGAAAAACCATATACGCAATCGTCTGGATGGGGCGCGACCTTCGCTTACACCTATACCGACGCGGAGGAGAATCGCCAGGCCGGCGAGGTATTCTCGCTGGACAAGCCGACGTTGGGCGACTACGGATGGAAGAAGGCAGGCGGCGTGTCACCACACCGCCTGGTCGCAACCGGTATCTACGACGCGCCGTGGGGATTCACGGTCTCGGGCAAACTCACGCTTGCGACGCAGGCGCCACGCTACATAACCAATTGCTTCGACGCACCGGATTCCAACAATTGCGCCTTCGATCAATATGAGCCTGACAGTACCCTGGGCTTCAAGCAGTTCGACCTGGCGGTCATCAAGCAGTGGGAAGCGAGCAGCAACGTCAAGCTGCGGGTGAGGGCGGATGTGTTGAATCTGTTCGATTGGGTGAATTACGGCGGCTATGACGACTGGCGCGGTGGCCCCGGCGTTGCGAATCTGAATTTTGGCGTCCCCAACAGTCAGTCCCTGCCAACCCGGACGTTCAAGCTGTCCTTTGGTCTGGACTGGTAATCAGGTACGCGCCGGCCGCCGATCAGGGAGGCCGGTTTTTTGGATGGGTCGATGACATAAGCGCAGCAAGGTTTCTCCTGTTCGCACAAGCGCGGAAGTATTGGTTTTCAGAAAGGGCCAAGGTTGCAATGAAGTCTCGTCGTCTACGTGTGTCGTTCTGTCTCTGCCTTGCCGCGCTGATCACCGTGATGTCTTCGTGCAAGAAAACCCCCGAGTCTGAGCCGCCGAAAGCGAGGCCGCCGGTTGCGGGTCGGCCAGTGCTTCAGCCGGCTGCGCCTTCCAGGCCAGAGCTCCCGCCGCTGTTCCGCGACATCGAACGCCGCACCTTCCAGTTCTTCTGGGACACGACCAATGAAGTCAATGGGCTCACGCCCGACCGCTTCCCCTCACGCCCGTTCTCCAGTATCGCGTCAGTGGGTTTCGCATTGACGGCGTACCCCATCGGCATCGAAAACAACTGGATAAGCCGCAACCAGGCGGTGGACCGGACGTTGCTGACGCTGACGTTCTTTCGCGACATACCGCAGGGCCCGGAACGGACTGGCAAGGGTGCCTACAAGGGCTTCTACTACCACTTCCTGGACATGCAGCAGGGTGCGCGCTACGACAGCTGGGTGGAACTTTCCAGCGTGGATACGACCATCCTGATGATGGGTGTGCTGTTTGCGCAGTCGTATTACGATCGCGACGAGCCACGCGAGGCCGAGATCCGCAAGCTTGCCGAGGAACTCTATCGCCGCGTGGACTGGACCTGGCTGCAGCAGAACAAGCCACTGATCTCGATGGGCTGGTTCCCCGAAAGCGGCTTCATCAAGCATGACTGGATGGGCTACAACGAAGCCATGATGACCTACCTGCTGGCGCTGGCGTCGCCCACCCATCCGGTCAGTCCCGATGCCTGGGAGGTGTGGACGCGTACGTACAATGAAGTCTGGGGCGTGTACCAGGACCAGGAATTCCTGGCCTTCGGGCCTGCGTTCGGCCATCAGTTCACCCACGTCTGGGTAGATTTTCGCGGCATCCAGGATGACTACATGCGCGAGCATGGCATGGACTACTTCGAAAACAGCCGCCGTGCCGCGCTGGCGCAGCGCAACTACGCCATTTCCAATCCGATGAAATGGAAGGACTACGGCGAGAACGTATGGGGAATGACTGCAAGTGACGGCCCGCAGCAGACCCTGCAGGAATATCGCGGTGAGCAGCGCGAGTTCCGGCACTATTCGTCGCGTGGTGCTGGCCTGCGCGAGAACTTCGATGACGGCACCATCGCGCCTACCGCCTCAATCGCCTCGCTGCCGTTTGCCCCGGAAGTGGTGATTCCAGCCGCGATGGAGATGCATGAACGCTACGGCGAGTACATCTATTCCAGCTATGGCTTTCTGGATTCGTTCAACCGCAGTTTCAACTATGACATTCCCTTGAAAACCGGACGGATGGTACCCGGGGAAGGTTGGGTTTCCAGCGACTACATCGGCATCGACCAGGGTCCGATCCTCACCATGATTGCCAACTACCGCAACGAGTTCGTGTGGAACGTGATGAAGAAGAACGCGCATATCCGCAAGGGCCTGGAGCGGGCCGGCTTCCAGGGTGGTTGGCTGGCACCGAAGGACAAGCCTGCACCTGCAGAGGTGCCTGCGGACCTGGATGCGGCCAACGCACGTGCATTGGGCATGGCCGAGTCGCGTGGCAGCAACCAGCCCAGTCCGGAGCCGCCGCCGAGACCACAGCAGCCGCAGTAAGCTGTGCCGATGCTTATCCGTAATAAGCCTTTTGTGGCGGTCCCCGTGAAAGCGGCACTGTGCCTGCTGCTTGCGTGCGGTGCACTGATGGCGGCTTCGTGCAGTCGCAACAGCGATCAACGGCAGGTCGTCAAGTTCTGGGTGATGGGCTACGAGGGTGAAATGGTGGCGCAGTTGCTGCCGGAGTTCGAGCGCCAGAACCCGGACATCCGCGTTGACCTGCAGCAACTGCCATGGCTGTCGGCGCATGAAAAGCTGTTGACCGCCTTTGCCGGTGGCTCGCTGCCGGATGTTTCGCCGATTGGCAACACCTGGATCCCCGAGTTCAGCGCGCTGGGAGCGCTTGAGCCGCTGGATGATGAGATCGCCGCCACACCCGGTTTCGATGTGCCGGACTACTTCCCGGGCGTCTGGGACAGTGGCGTGGTGGAAGGGAAGACCTACGCGGTGCCGTGGTACGTGGAAACGCGACTGCCTTTCTACCGCAGCGATCTGCTGGAAAAAGCCGGCGTGCGCCAAGCCCCGCGCAGCTGGCAGGAATGGCGCACCGCGATGCATGCGATCAAGCGTGAGGCGGGTCCGGACCGCTACGCGATCCTGTTGCCGTTGAACGAGTTCGAGCCGCTGTTGAGCCTGGCGATACAGCAACCCGATCCGCTGCTGCGCGATGGGGGACGTTACGGCAATTTCCGCAGCGCCGGTTTCAAGCGTGCGCTAACGTTCTACAAGGACCTGTTCGACCAGAAGCTTGCGCCGGTGGTGACCAATAACCAGATTTCCAATGTGTGGGATGAATTTGGCAAGGGCTACTATGCCTTCTACATCTCCGGGCCCTGGAATATTGCCAAGTTCAAGGAACGGTTGCCGGCAGCCCAGCAGCAGGACTGGATGACCATGGCGCTTCCCGGCCCCGATGGTCCAGGCGCCTCATTGGCGAATGGCACCAGCTTCGTGGTCTTCCGCCAGTCCCCCCGCAAGGTGGCGGCGTGGAAGCTCATACACTACCTGTCGTTGCCAGCGACGCAGGCGCGCTTCCATACAATGACGGGCGACTTGCCGCCGCGGCGCTCGCCGTGGCGCACGCCGGCACTGGCCAATGATCCTTACGCCAGGGCATTCGGCGAGCAGCTTGAACGCGCCGTCGCCACACCCAAGGTGCCTGAGTGGGAACGCATTGCCCACGAACTGGGCGTAGTCGGTGAGCAGGTCGCCAACGGACGGATCAGCGTGGAGGCAGCCGCCGCAGAAATGGACCGTCGCACCGACCGACTTCTGGAAAAGCGCCGCTGGATGCTGGACCAGGCCGGCAGGTCCGGTGTGCCATGAAGCCGTCCACTGCCGGCTGGATGTTCGCGGCACCGGCGCTTCTCGTTATCGTTCTGTTCTTCGGGCTGCCCGTCATAGCGGCGCTGGCCTTGAGCCTGACCGACTTCGACCTCTATGCATTGGCCGACCTGGGCAACCTGCGCTTTGTGGGAATAGACAACTACGTGGGACTGTTGCAGAACCCGCTGTTCTGGAAGTCCCTGGGCAATACCCTGTACTTTGTCGTGGTGGGCGTGCCCTTGTCGGTTGCATTATCCCTGGGTGCGGCCTTGTTGCTGCACTCAAAAGCCGGTCGTTTGAAGCCGTTCTTCCGCACCGCGTTCTTTGCGCCAGTGGTAACCACGGTGGTTGCCGTGGCGGTCATCTGGCGCTATCTGTTTCACACCAGTTACGGGCTGGTGAACTGGGGTCTGTCGGCTGTTGGCATTGAGGCGATTGACTGGCTGGGCGATCCGCGCTGGGCCATGCCCACCATCATCCTGTTCGCGGTGTGGAAGAACTTCGGCTACAACATGATCATCTTCCTGGCCGGGCTGCAGAGCATTCCCGAAGACCTGTACGAAGCGGCGCGCATCGACGGCGCCGGCAGCTGGAAACAGTTCCGCCACGTGACCTTGCCGATGCTGGGTCCGGTGCTGCTGCTGGTGGGCATTCTGACCATGGCGGGCTACTTCCAGTTGTTCGCCGAGCCCTACGTGATGACCCAGGGCGGCCCATTGGAAAGCACCAAGAGCGTGCTGTACCTGATGTATGAGGAAGGCTTCAAGTGGTGGAATCTGGGCAATGCATCGGCGGTGGCGTTTCTGCTGTTCGTGCTGATGGTGACCACTACCAGCGGGCTGCTGTGGTTTGCACGCAGGAAAGGGGTGGAATGAATCTCTGTCCCGTACCTGCGCTGCCGCTCGCACACACCTTGCAGGAGCGGCGTCAGCCCCGAAGCGGTCCGCATTCCCCGGTCTGTGCTGAAAGACTTGACGCAGCCATGATGTCGGGCGGGAAGGGCGAGCGATGAAGCGCCCGCTGCTGCCCGCGCTGATCATCAATGCGCTGCTGGTGGTGCTGGCGGTTGTCAGCCTGGGTCCGCTGCTGTGGATGCTGTCAGTGTCGTTCATGCAGACAGGCGAGGCCGGGCATTTCCCGCCGCCGCTGCTGCCAGCCCACGCCACCCTGTCCAACTATCGCGAGCTGTTCGTACGTGCCGGTATGGGACGCTTCCTGTTCAACAGCTTCCTGATCTCCAGCAGCGTGATGCTGCTGTCGGTGCTGTTCAACACGCTGGCTGGCTATGCCTTCGCCAAACTGCGCTTCAAGGGCCGCGACCGCACGTTCCAGATGCTGCTGGCGGCCCTGGTAATTCCCGCACAGGTGGCGATGATGCCGCTGTTCCTGTTGCTGAAGCAGATTGGCCTGGTGAACACCTACATGGGCGCGATCGTGCCGGGCATGGCCGCCATCTTCGGCATCTTCCTGGTGCGCCAGTACGCGCGCTCGATTCCCGACGAGTTGCTGGAAGCGGCGCGTATAGACGGCGCAGGGGAGTGGCGGATCTTCTTCCAGATCGTGCTGCCCGCGCTGAAGCCGATCCTGGTGACGCTGGCGATCTTCAGTTTCCTGGGCGCGTGGAATGACTTCATGTGGCCGCTGATCGTGTTGAGCGACGAAAGCCTGCAGACGCTGCCGGTGGCGCTGGCCTCGCTGTCGCGCGAACACGTGATGGACTACGAATTGATGATGGCCGGTTCGGTGGTGACCATCCTGCCGGTATTGTTGCTGTTCCTGGTGTTGCAGCGGTACTACATCCAGGGGCTGTTGCTTGGGAGTGTGAAAGGGTGACGCCTGAAAAGAATATTGGTGGGCGGGTGGCAGTGAAGTCGTCACTCACGCAAAGACGGCAACCCGTTGGCTCAGGTTTTTTCGTGCATGCAAGCAGGAACGAGTGTGTCCAGCTCCCCGCCTTGGCAGGAATGGCGGGATGTTTCCTGGCGATAGTTTGCTTTCTGCTGGTTTCGTTCGGTGCGATGGCGCAGGACCAATCCAACTCGAGCGGCAGCGCCAACGCCAACGCCAACGTCCTGGACAAAACCAGATTGCTGGACGACTTCAGCGACGCCTCGCGTTGGCAGGTGGTCACTTCCAACCAGGTCAGCGCCGCGCTGCGAGAGGTCGAAGGCAGTAATGGTAACGCGCTGTGCCTGGATTACGACTTCAATGGCGTCTCCGGTTATGCGGGACTGCAGCGTGAGCTTCCCCTGCAGTATCCGGACAACTACCGGTTCGATTTCCAGTTGTACGGCCATTCTCCACGCAACGATCTGCAGTTCAAACTGGTCGACGCCAACGGCGACAATGTGTGGTGGGTCAACACGCCGAAATACGACTATCCGCGTGCATGGAGGCCGGTGCGCTACAAGAAGCGGCACATCGAAAAAGCATGGGGGCCTGATCCGGATCGGGTGCTGCGCAGTAGCGCGAAGCTTGAGTTCATGGTCTACAACAACGCCGGCGGAAAGGGCTCGGTGTGCTTCGATGAGCTGACGCTTACCCGGATTCCACCGGAAGATCGTTCTTCTCTTGCGGCCAGCGCCAGCGCGTCGGTCGCCAATGGCAGCGGTATTGCCGACAACGCGACTGACCGTAATCCTGCAACCGCCTGGTACGCAGACTTTGCCGCGGACACCCCACCCCAGTTGACCCTTGACCTGGGCAAGGTGCGCGAGTTTGGCGGAGTGAAGCTGGTCTGGAAGGAGGGCGAATTCGCTTCGGATTATCTGCTGCAGTTGTCCGATGATGGCGCGCAGTGGCGGGATGCGCGCACCGTCGCTGCTGGCAATGGCGGCGCGGACTATCTGTCGCTGCCCGAATCAGAAGCGCGCTACCTGCGTCTGGTCATGGCCGCAGGGCCTGGCAAGACCTTCGCGCTCGCAGAGGTAACGGTTGAACCCCTGGAATTTGCTGCGACTGCCAATGATTTTATCCGCTCGGTTGCCAGCCAGTCTCCGCGCGGCTGGTATCCCCGTGGGTTCACGGGTGAGCAGCCGTACTGGACCGTCGTTGGCCTGGATGGCGGTTACGAGCACGCGCTGATTGGCGAAGATGGTGCGGTGGAAGTTG
>JBDSUI010000079.1:0-4783 GCA_039927795.1 Pseudoxanthomonas sp. | reverse complement strand
CAGCCATTGACTCGCCGCTATTGATCGGCCCGGTGGCCATTGCTGCCGCTATCAGCGGACGACGTAAGAACCCTGGATGCCGACGAACTGCACATGGCGTTGACCCGTGAGCTGGTGCACCTGCCATTCGGCGACCAGTGGTGGGGACTGGGGACCACCACGGCGCAACACCGGTTCTTCTCCCATCCGTTGGCCCATCTGGAAGCACGCGAGTGCGCGCTGGCTCCCGAAGCCGCCTGTGAGGCCGCTGTCATCGCAGTCAAGCCTTGCCGCCCGCTTGGACAAGCCACTCAGTCACTGAGCACGCAACAACACGCAACACGCAACACGCAACGCGCAACACGCAAAAGCCTGCTGAGGTGGCCGTCGCAGCTAGTCGCGGCGCTTGCCGTACCACAGGTCCAGATGCTTGCGCGACGTCAGCAAATGCTGGCCGCGCCATGCAAAACGCAGCATCAGTTTCAAGTGATCCCAGGCGCTGAAGGTATGCAGTTTGCGTGCCGAGGTATGCAGTGCTTCGCGCAGGATCACGAAACGCCCCTGTCTGGCCAGCGCTCGACTCAGCGCTACGTCTTCGCCCGCATACAGGCTGGTGTTGAAACAACCCGCTGCTTCGAATGCACCCCGCGTACAGAACAGAAAGCAGCCCGGCGCGATACCGGTCATGCGAAAGGTCCAGGCAAAGAACGTGGTGGCTGCACGCACATGCCAGGCGACCTGGCCCTGCAGGCAGACACGCGCGCCACCGCCCACGGCACCGCTGCGCAATGCCCGCACGGCCGCGCCCAGTACGGTGGCGTTGACCTGCGTGTCGGCATCGACGAATACCAGCCAATCGCCCGAGGTGGCGGCCGCGCCGGCGTTGCGGGTGGCGGCGATGTGACGATGTTCGACGCGCAGGAATTGCGCGCCACCGGCTATCGCCACGTACGCGGTGTCGTCATCGGATGCATCGTCTACGACCAGCACTTCGAACAGTTCGCCCGTCGCCAGCGCGGCCTCGTGCAACGACTGCAGCGTCGCCCCCAGTAAGCGAGCCTCGTTATGCGCGGGTATGACGAAGGAGATCAGCAAGGCGATCCTGCCAAGCCGACGCGTTGAAGCGCAGCGCGCATGGTTGCCTGTCCACCCGGCGGCCCGGCTTCCACGCCAACGGTGGCGCCAGGCCTGCATGCTCGTAGCCACTGATCTTTCAATCGGCGGCGGCACTGTGTCGTGCTCATCATTGGCTGCTACTCCATGGGATGCGCAACGTAAAGGCCATTGCAACTTGCGTCATCCCTGCAACGCCTGGACCGGCTGCCGGTGTCCGCAGGCCAGGCATTTGCGGGTATCGCCGTGGGGGCCATGGCGCCGCCCGGCCAGTGGTCCGCCGCAAGTTGCGCACTTGGGCGCCTTGTCCTGTTGCCAGCGCCACAGCCCCAAGGTGGCCGTCAGCCCCGCGACCAGCGCGGCCAGCAGGAACAGCGGCGGCAGCCATTTCGCATAGGGCACCAATGCTTGCAGCGTGGCCACGCTACTGAAGAATGACGTCCACAGCATGCACAGGAGCGCCAGCACCAGGGCGACCAGCGCGGGCAGGTAGGCGCGCAGCAGTATCCAGCCATAGCGATTCATGGGCGAACGCCGGCAAAGCGCGCGCAGGCACGCGGAGTCGCTTTCATGCGGTCGGTGGGTGCACCTCGCGCTTGCGTGTGTGATCCAGGGGCACTCATCACTCCTGAATCCCAACGGTCCTTGGTCGCACCGGCACGCCAGGGCATTTGGCTTTGTATTACACCGCCTCCACGTGGCCGATGATCAGCTACGCAGCCAGGCCGGGGTGGCGGCGTCCCGTTGTCTGTGTCGAGACCGGGACGTTGTCCGGGCTTCATCAGGTTGTAAAACTCCAGGTCGAAGCTTGCTGGGGTGCCAATCACGCCCCATATTCCCGCGAAGCAATCGCGTCTGCGCGGTAACAATGCAGGCGGCTGGTTTTCCGGCCCTGACGGGCGGTCAAAGGCATCTTTATACAGGCGGATGTGCTGCCACCCCCAGAGGAGGAAGACGGGTTGCTGGATGGCCAGCATCAGGCGCGCCGCCGCCTTGGCCCGGGAAGGCCAGTGCTCGGGCGCACCCAGCAGCGGCTGCGTCCAGTCGTGGTCACAGGTACGCTCGTTTCGCGGCCGCCTTGCCGAAGTACCGGCGACAGATTCTGCACAGCAGACACACTCATGCGGACCTCAATGCTGGTTTCCCGGCGTCTTATGCCAGAGGACGTGTCAACAGCCCGTACACGGTACACATCGGTTTGCGTGCAGCACCTGGGCAAAATCGCGACAATGCCAGCACCGCCGATTATTTCACCAGGACCTTAAGTGATGCGAACAGACCCCAGTGCAAGCAGCATGTTGCTCGATATAGAGAAGGAGCTGGCGTACTGGGAGCTGGCTTTGCCTGATTCGGAGTTCCGTTCGGTCTCGCTGTCCTTTGAACACTACATACCCACCATCAAGTTCGGCTACGACTGCTACCTGCTGTACCACGCCAGTCCCTTGTCCGAAATCCTGCCTGCCCTGCGGGCGCGTTACAGCGCACAGGTTCCCTCACACCAGCAGCTGGATTGGCGCTGGGCCGACCAGATCATTCGCCACGCCTGGGGCCGCATGCGCGCCGCTTAGTCAAGGCTAAATGAAATTTGAGGTCGTCCAGCATCACCGCCGTCTAACCCGCGACCGAGATCATTGCGCTCCCACACAGCGGAGTACGAGCATGGCACGCGACATCCTGAAGACGCTCAAGAACGAACACGACGCGCTGCGCAAGCTGTTCAAGGACATGGAAGACACCACTGACCGGGCGAAGAAAACCCGCGCCGAGATCCTGGCCGAAATTGAAGCCGGACTGATTCCCCACGCCAAGTGGGAAGAACTGGTGTTCTATCCGGCCTTCCAGAAGCGCGCCGACCGCGACGGCCTCAAGACACACGCCGAAGCCGTGCAGGAGCACCGCGCGGTGGAGCTGACGGTTCTTCCAGATCTGAAGACCAAGCCCACTGATTCGGTTGAATTTGCCGGGTCGGCCAAGGTGCTGGGGGAGTTCGTCGACCACCATGCCGGCGAAGAGGAAAAAACCATGTTCAAGATGGCACGCAAGCTGTTCTCTGCCGAAGAGCTGGCGGCGTTCGATGAGGATTACGAGCAGTGGAAGACCACCCCTGACGCGGCCCGCGAAATGGCCAACGCGCTGAAGCAGCCCAGCCCGGTGCCGGTAGGCCAGTAAACCCGAAACGCAACGAGCCCTGGCCAAACCAGGAGTCCTCCAAAAAACCCCAGGGGCTTTCCTGGGGTTTTGCGTCTAGACCAGGCTGCCAACGTCCTGCTGGTCTCAGCGGGTGAGACAGGCAAACCGCAGGATTGACGGGTGAAACTTCTCGACAAGCTGGCCATCCTGGCCGATGCCGCCAAATACGATGCGTCCTGCGCCTCCAGTGGCGCCGACAAGCGCCACTCCGTTGGGACGGGCGGCATTGGCAGCACTGAGGGCATGGGGATCTGCCATTCGTACACGCCCGATGGGCGTTGCGTGTCGCTGCTGAAAATCCTGCTGACCAATTTTTGTACGTTTGACTGCGCCTACTGCGTCAACCGCGTGTCCAGCAACGTGCGGCGCGCACGCTTCACCCCGGAAGAAGTGGTGCAGCTGACCCTGGATTTTTACCGGCGCAATTACATCGAAGGCCTGTTCCTGTCCAGCGGCATCATTCGCGATAGCGATTACACCATGGAGCAGTTGGTGGAAGTGGCGCGCTGCCTGCGCGAAGACCACAAGTTTGCCGGTTATATCCATCTCAAGACCATTCCCGATGCCACACCGGAGTTGATGGCCGCCGCCGGCCGTTATGCCGACCGCCTGAGCATCAATGTGGAACTGCCGACCGAAGACGGGTTGGCGCAACTGGCACCTGAGAAAAGCCAGCCGCGCATCCGCGCTGCCATGGGCGACCTGCGCTGGCGCATCGAGGAAGGCAAAGAAGCGCGCAAGGCGGCAAAAACCCGGCGCGCCAAGCCGCCAAAGTTCGCGCCGGCCGGGCAGAGCACGCAGATGATCGTCGGTGCTGACGGTGCCGACGACCGCGCCATCCTGGCCACCACCGATAATCTCTACGGCAACTACCGACTGCGCCGCGTGTACTACTCGGCCTTCAGTCCTATCCCCGATGCCTCCTCCAAGTTGCCACTGCAGTCGCCGCCGCTGCAACGCGAGCACCGGCTCTACCAGGCAGACTGGCTGCTGCGTTTCTATGGCTTCGGCGTGGACGAGATCGCACCCGTGGACGCCGGCGGCATGCTGGACCTGGATATCGATCCGAAACTGGCCTGGGCCCTGCGCAACCCCGCCAGTTTTCCAGTCGACCTCAATACCGCGCCCAGGGAAATGCTGCTGCGGGTGCCAGGCATGGGCACCCGCAATGTGGGTCGCATTGTGCTGTCGCGCCGGCATGCGGCCTTGCGCGTGGCCGACCTGCAGCGCCTGCGGGTGCCGATGAAAAAGGTACTGCCTTTCGTCAGCCTGCTGGACCATCACCCCCGCAATCGCCTGGACGACCCGCTGCGGCTGCGCGCGCAGCTGGCCCCGCGCCCACTCCAGGCCGGCCTGTTCGACTGAGTCGGCGGGCATGTATTCAGTCGATGTCGATCCGCCCTGGGATCCCGAGGCCTGGCGACAGGCCGCGCGGGCGGCGCTGTGCGCAGGCGTGCCGCCCGAGGACCTGAGCTGGAATGGCGAAGGGCAGGGCGGGCTG
>JBDSUI010000078.1:0-12551 GCA_039927795.1 Pseudoxanthomonas sp. | reverse complement strand
ATGTCCTCGGCCACTTCATGCAGGAAACGCCCGGACCCCGGCTCGAAGCCCTTGGTCGCCCAGGCCACGCCTGCCGCATCCGGGCGCAGCGGCGCCAGCAGCCGCAGGGTTTCAGTAAACGCATGCGACGGCACTACCACCAGCACCAGGTCAGCGCCTTCCAGCGCAAACGCCAGGTCGGTGGTTGCACGCAAGCGCTCCGGCAGCAGGATGCCCGGGAGGTAACGGACGTTCTCATGGTCGCGATCGATTACCGCAGCCGCCTGCGCATCACGGCCCCACAACACCACGTCATGGCCATGCCGCACCATCAATGCGGCCAGTGCGGTGCCCCAGGAGCCGGCGCCCAGCACTGCGATTTTCAAGGATTCGGCCAAGTGCATGCCCCTACTGGAAACAACGGCGGGCCAACGAAGGCCCGCCAGATCGCCCGCTTTCGCGGCGATTCAACCACCGTTTCGGGGTTGCCAGGGTCAGACGTTGCCCACCGGCTCGGCATTGGCCAGTTCGTCCTGCCCGCCCTGCTCGGCACGCTGACGCAGCGTTTCGGCATACAGGCCATCGAAATTGATCGGCTGCAGGAAGAACGGGGGGAAACCGCCGGCCTGGATCAGGTCACTGAGCAACTGGCGGATATAGGGAAACAGGATGTTCGGGCACTGGGTGCCGAGCAGACCGTCGATCGCCTGCGGCTCAAGGCCGACCAGGCCGAACACGCCGGCCTGCTGGACTTCGGCCACTTAGGCGGTCTTGTCGCCGGCCTTGCAGGTCAGGGTCACGGCCAACACCACTTCAAAAGCAGTGTCGTTGAGGCGCTGCACGCGCTGGTTGAGATTGAGCTGCAACTCGGGCTGCACGTTCTCGCTGTAGATCGCCGGCGCGCCGGGCACTTCAAACGACACATCCTTGACGTAGATCTTCTCCACGGTGAAGGCGGGGCCAGTGGCTTCGGCGGGGACGGCGGCGCCGTTGGTGGTTTCGTCGGACATGAACGTACTCCGTGAGAATCTTGGGTGGAAAAGAAGAGTGGGATTATCCCATGGGATGGCGATACGCCCGGCCCGCTTCAAGGGGCGTCGCAAATCGCCCGATCAGCGGCCCTTGACCAGCGGCAGGTCGGCCTGCTGCCAGGCGGCAACACCGCCGTCCAGCCAGTGCACGTGTTCAAAGCCTGCTTTCTTCAGGCGCTTGGCAGCGCCGGCCGACGCCTGGCCGTTGCGGCAGACCACCACCACCGGCAGCGACTTGGCCGCTGCCAGCAGTTTGTTTTCCGGGTCGAACTGACTGGGCGCCACATTGCGGCTGCCGGCGATATGCCCTTTCTCGAAATCGCCGCTGGCCGACAGGTCAACCACCAGCGCATTGTCGCGATTCATCAAGCTGGTGAGCTCGGCCGGACGCAAAGCCTTGTAGCCACGGAACAGGCGGACGATCTCGGTGACGATCAGGGCCAGGGTCAACCCGACCAGGGCCATCGACAGCATCGGCGAGGAACTGGCGAAAGCCTGCAGTTGTTCGAAGTTCACGGTATGGGCAGCTGTAAAACGGGCCGCGATTGTCGCATATGCGGGCGCGGGAGTTGCCGGCCCGTTCTGGGCACTGCCCGATAACCGGGCAGGCCGGCCCTGGTCCCCGGCCCGCAAGACAACGCGCTATTCCCCGTTCCACAGGTCCGGAAGCCCCACCACCAGCCACCAGCGCTTGGCTTCGGCATCCCAGCGCCATTGCTCGCGGTAACGCAGGGTGCGCTCGGCCATGGTGTGCCTGTTGATGACCCGCAGTTCTACATTGCGGATCACGCTGCCGTCGTCGGCCACGCTGCTGTTGCGGTCCGAATAGCCGGAAATCTCGACCTGCTGGTAGCGCTGGAAGGCCAGTTCGCTCATAGGGTGCGCCTGACGATACCCCGGCTGGACAAGTTCCCAGGCCTGCTCGAACTCACCCCAGCGTATCGCCGCGGCATAGGCGGCCTGCATCGCATCCAGCTGGCTGCCTTTCTTGCGCTTGGACAGCGCACCGGCCGGAGCCGCGACCATCAGCGCCAGCATGATTACCGCCAGAATCTTCAGCCATCCACGCATTCCACACCCCCTTGGTTGCACGCACCGCATCCTAACCTTTCGCAATAGCCACATAGCGGCCGGCCAGAGTGGCCATGATCCCGCCTTCAGGCAAGGTCATCCGAGCCTGCAGGTGGATTCGCGCGCGACCACGCTGGGTCAGGGTGCGGAGGAAGATGTCCCACGAATGACCCCGGGCCAGACTGGCCTGCACCTGCAGGTCGGCGTACAGCGGCTTGAGGTAGCGCACGCTGCTGTCGGCCACCAGCACATCGGCCTGCACTCCGGCCTGGTGCAGCTGCAAGGTCACCAGCCCCCAGCCCGCATAGGTCATCAGCGATGCCATGCTGCCGCCAAACGCACTGCCCTTGTCGTTCACGTTCACTGCCAGCGGCGCCTCCAGGCACAGGTGTTCGCCGTCGTAAGCGCCGACCCGCGCCTGCATCGCCGCCAACGGTGGCAGGTCACGTGTCCATGCGCGCAATACTTCGAGCGCGGCTTCTGCTTTCATTGAGTCGGCCCGCATCTGACATGATCCACCCATGGCCTTCGCCGAACCGCCCGGATGGTACGTGATCTCGCTGCGCCCTCAAGCCGGGCACGCAGCGCTGCGGCGTGCGGCGGCGGCGTGTGGCGGCGGCTTGATCGCTCTGTCGCCCTGGCGGATTGAATGTCGTGATGATGCTGCTGCTGCCAGCGAGCTGCGCGCGGCGCTGGCGGCGTCGCGCATTGTCTTCACCAGTCCGGCAGCGGTCGCTGCGGCCCGCGCATTGCAACCGCTGGCGGCTGCGTCCGGACAGGTCTGGATTGCGGTGGGAAACGGAACGGCGGCGGCCCTGCGCAAGGCCGGCGTGGAGGCAGTGGTGGCACCGGCGCGCATGGACAGCGAAGGACTGCTGTCGCTGCCGGCGCTGGGCACGCTGGCCGGCCTGCAGGTGGGGTTGGTGACGGCGCCCGAAGGCCGCGAATTCCTGCTCCCCGCACTACGCCAGCGCGGTGCAGACGTGTTGCGCGCCAACGTCTATGCGCGCGTTCCGGTGACCTTTTCGGTCACTGCATTGGCCCGCATCCGCGCGCTGCAGGCACCGGCTGCACTGGCCCTCAGCAGTGGCGGCGCGCTGCGACAGGTGTGCGCCCGGGCGCCCGCCGATGTGCTCGAAAGGTTGCGCGCATTACCGGTGGTCGCGGCCAGTACGCGACTGCTGCAGCTTGCGCAGGAGGCCGGCTTCGCCGACGTAAACCTGGCCGAGGGTCCGATGCCCGCGCAAATGATTGCCGCCATCGCGCACCGCTTCCGTTAGCATTCGCATCGCAAGTGGCGGTTTGTGTACTGAGGATGCTGGTGTGAGTGAAGAAATGATCCATTCCCCTTCCGTGCGCGGCCGTAGCTTGTGGGTGGTCGTGCTGGCTGGGGTGCTGTTGATGGGCTTGCTGGCCTGGCGTGGCGCGGTGATGTGGCAGGCCCACCAAGCACGCGCGCAGGCCCGGAGCGCCGAAGCCGAACAACGCATCGCGGCGCTGGAAGCGCGCGTCGACGGCCTGCGTCGCGACCAGCGTGCGCAAACCCAGCGCATCCTGGATGCCACCGCCACCAACCGGGTGCTGCGCGACGAGGTGCTGGGGCTGAGCCAGCGCGGCGCCCTGCTGGAAGACAGCGTGTCCAAGCTCGCTGATCCCACCCGCCATGGCGCCCAGGCGCTGCGCCTGGACGAGGTGGAACTGTTGTTGAGCCAGGCCCGGCAACGGCTGGATATTGCGGGTGATCTGGACGGCGCGCGCCGTGCCTACGCGCTGGCCGACGGCGTGCTGCGCGGCATTGATGATCCACGCCTGCTCAATCTGCGCCAGACCCTGGCGCAGGAGCGCTTGGCGCTGGATGCGCTGGGCGCGGGCCCGCACGCTGCGGCTTCGGTCGCGCTGGAGCGGTTCTCCGCGCGTCTGTCTTCACTTCCCAGCCAGGCCGCGGCTGTGGAAACGGCGGGCCAGCCACTCTGGCTACGCCTGGTCTCTCCTTTGGTGGACGTACGCCGGACCCGCCATGAAACCGTCTTGGCCAGCGACCAGCGCAGCGCAGCGCAGGCCGCATTGCAGCTCGAGCTGGGTCTCAGCCGCGCAGCGCTGGAACGCGAGGACGCGATGGCCTTCCGGGCCGCCATCGACCGGGTGGATGCCTGGTTGCTGCGGCTGTGGCCGGATTCGCCGGCCCTGCGCGCGCGTCGCGCCGAACTGAAATCACTGCGCGGCGCGGCCCTGCAACCGGCCTTGCCGCTGCTGGGCAGCACCCTGCAGCAACTGCGTCAGCTGCGTGGCTCAGGCAGCGACCTGACGCTTGCATTGCCGGCCACCGACAACGCGGTAGTGACGGCGCCGAACCAGAAGGTCAAACCATGAAGCCCCTGCGCACCGTATTAGTGCTGTTGTTGCTGGTCCTGGCTGGCGTGGTGGGCGCGCAATGGCTGTCCCGTGACAGTACCCGCGACCTGGGAGAGGTCTTCATCCGCGCCGGTGGCTACGACGTCAGCGCGACCTTGCCCGGCGCCCTGCTGACCTTGTTGGCGGCGGTGTTGCTGCTGTGGCTGGCCTGGAACCTGTTGACGCTGCCGTTCCGTGCCTGGGGCCGCTACCGTCGCAAGCAGTCACGCGCGCGCCTGACAGAGGGCCTGGAAGCCCTGCATGCAGGCTATTGGCAGCGCGCTGAAAAGCGTTTGCAACTGGCGGCTGAAGACGACGAAGTCGGCACCATCGCGCGCACCGCCAGCATTCGCGCCGCCGATGCCCGTGGCGATGAAGCGGCCGTGCAAAGTCATCTTGCCGCCCTGGCCGCGCGCAACCCCGCCGCACATGCGCTGGCGCTGGCCGACCGCGCGCTGTTGCACGGCGATCCCCACCAGGCGCTGGCAGCGCTGGATGCAGCCGCCGTGCAGCCACTTCCGCCACGTGGGCTGCTGCTGCGGGCGCGGGCCCTGGCCGAAAGCGGTCGCGCCGCCGAGGCCTACGGCATGCTCGGCGCGCTGCGCCAGCAAGAGGCGCTGTCGTCGCCGCTGCAGTCCGCACTGGAGTCGCAGCTCGCTGCCCAGTCCATTCGCGAGGCCGGTGACGCCAACGTGCTGGCCGAACGCTGGGAAACCCTGTCCAAGCCGCTGCGCGCCGATGTCGCCATCGTCGCCGCTTATGCCGAACGCGCCGCGGCCCTGCGCTGGGACGATGCTGCCGCGCAGAGCCTGGAACATGCCATCGATGCCGGCTGGGACGACGCCCTGGTGGCGCTGTACGGACGTCTGCCCATCGGCAAACTGGATTCGCGACGGGCCAGCGCCCAGCGCTGGTTGCAGACCCATCCGGACAGTCCGGCGCTGCTGGTCACCCTGGCCCAACTTGCGCGCCGGCAGGGCCAGTGGCCGCAGGCGCAGGAATTCCTGCACCGTGCGCTGGCCCAAGGCGCCAGCGCGGACGCCTGGGAAGAGCTCGGCCACAACTTCGCGGCGGCGGGCCATGAAGAGCTCGCCCGGCGCAGCTACGCCAATGCGCTGGACGAAAAACGCGGCGTCGCGGCCACCGAATTGCCCGGCCGCGACCTGAAGCAGAAGATCTACGACCAGGCGGTAGTGGAAGAACGCGACGAGCATGGGATGCCGCGATTGCGTGGCTGAGCGCAGGCCGCATTGCACTCCACCCGGGAACGCGATCTGGATGTCCTGAAACACGCGCCGATTGGAGGCCTCTTTACGGCCCGGTAAATGCGCGGGCGCTTATCGCCGGCGGATACGCCGCACTGCCCACGCACCGACAATCAGCAGCACCCACAATGGCCACAGCTTCACCAGCTGCAGGCAGACTTCCAGCACGCCGTACCAGCCCGTCGCCAGCGATTTGCCAAGCCGGGTCAGGAAGCCGGGACTGTTCTGCCGCACCGCCGCTTCCATGTCGGCCATTTCCGTGCGACGCAGTTTCGGAAGCTGGTACAGCGACAGATCCAGGGTGGCGAAGGCAACGCGGTCTTCAAATTCCTTCTGTGCGATCAGGGCTTCGTCGCGACCCGAGCGCGCGTCGCTGCGCGCGGCAATGACCTCGGCTTTCTGGCCCAGCTTGCCGCCTTCCTCGTTTGCTGCCCCGAATTCCTGCTGGGCCTGCTGGTTGCGCTGGTAGGCCAGCTGCTCGCGCAGCAGCGCAAACTGTGCATCGGCAGCGGCGAAGTTGCGTTTGTCCAGGAATTCCATCTGCCCGATGATCGAGCGCAGGAAGGCCTGGGTCTTGTCGCTGGGCACGCGCACGGTCAACTCGCCCTGCACGGTGTAATCGGCCAGTTCCACCAACTGTCCGTTGCCCAGCGGGCGTCGCCTCACGTCGTCGATCTGCGCCGCAATGTCGTTCTTCACCACGAAGCCACCCTGCGCCGCCACCGCATCCTCGATTGCCAGCGCAGACTGGTAGACGTCCTTGACCCGGAATCTGGCCTGCGCAGTGCGGATGAACTTGCGTTGCGCGTCGGTGTAGGTGGCCGCGCTGGAGACAAGCTGGGATTCGGAAGGCGTGGCCGCATCAGCCTGGGCACCTTGCTTGAAGGCTGCGCCTGCGTCGGTCGCTTCGGCGGCCGCGCTGCCCACCTCCGCCTCCGCCTCCATGCTTGCCTCGGCCGCCTGCTCCTGCCTGGCGCAGCCCAGCAGTAAGGCGATGAGTGCAGTAAATAGTGCGATACGGATCGGTTGGCGTTTCTGCATCTGGGTCGTCCCTGGCAAATCCGCGCGGCAGGATGCCGCGCGTCGTGCAAGGCTACAACGTCGGCATGCGGATGGCGGGGTTGGCGTTACTCAAATTGGCTGTCCCCGGCATGCCAGCAGGGGCGCCGAACGCCTCAGCGCTCGACGATTGCCACCACGCCCATGCCGCCGGCGGTGCAGATGGAGACCAGCGCGCGGCCGCCACCACGCTGCTGCAGTTCCTTTGCCACGGTGGCGATGATGCGTGCGCCGGTTGCGGCGAAGGGATGACCGGTGGCCAGCGAAGAGCCATTCGGATTCATCTTCGCCGGGTCGATGCGGCCCAGCGGGCCGTCCAGCCCCAGCCGGTTCTTGCAGTATTCCTCGCTTTCCCAGGCCCGCAGCGTGCACAGCACCTGCGCCGCAAACGCCTCGTGGATTTCGTAGATGTCGAAATCCTGCAAAGTCAGGTTGTTGCGCCTGAGCATTTCCGGCACGGCAATGGTCGGCGCCATCAACAGGCCTTCGCCATGCACGAAATCCACTGCCGCGACCTGCGCATCACGCAGGTAAGCCAGCGGCACGTGGCCATGGGCCCGGGCCCATTCGTCCGAGGCCAGCAGCACGGCGGCGGCGCCATCAGTCAGCGGGGTGGAGTTTGCGGCAGTCAATGTGCCGCGTCCGGAAGTCTTGTCAAAAGCCGGCTTCAAGGTCGCCAGTTTTTCCAGCGAGGTGTCCGGGCGCAGGACGTTGTCGCGCTCCAGGCCACGGAACGGCGCGATGAGGTCATCGAAGAAACCGCGCTCGTAAGCCGCCGCCAGCTTGTGATGCGAAGCGACCGCCAACTCATCCTGCGAATCACGCGAGATGCTCCACTGCTTGGCCATGTCCTCGCAGTGATCGCCCATGCTCTTGCCGATGCGCGGCTCGGCCACGCCCGGGAACTCGGGCTTGAACTCACCGAACCGGAAGCCCTTGACCAGGGCCTTGAGCTTGTCGCCCGTGCTTTTGGCACGATTGGCGGCCAGCAGGCGCGCGCGCAGCTTCTTGCCGTAGACGATCGGCACTTCGGACGTCGTGTCCGAACCGCCGCCGATGCCCGAGTCGATCTGGCCCAGGGCTATCTTGTTGCCGATGCTGATGATGGTATCCAGGCTGGTGCCGCAGGCGCGTTGCATGGTGATGCCCGGCGTCAGCGGTGAAAGTCCCGAGGACAGCGCGGCTTCGCGGCCCAGGTTCCAGTCACTGGAATGCTTGATCACCGCGCCCATCGCCACTTCCCCCAGTTGCTGGCCGTGCAGGCCGAAGCGTTCCACCAGCGCGCCCAGGGTGCGCACCGACATGCCCAGGTTGCCGACATCCGCATAGGCAGTGTTCTGGCGGCAGAAGGGAATGCGTACGCCGCCGAGGATGGCGACGGGACGGGGTGCTGACATTGGATGACCTCGCAGAGGTGAGCAGGGTGAAGTAAGCAGGCGATGAGCGTGCCGCAAGCGGCGGCGGGCATAATGTCGAAGTGTAATGCCGCTACGGCACCCGGCCAACCTGACAATGACGCAATCCGACTTTGGTGTTCATGTGATGGGCGTGCTCGCACTCGAGCTGACCGGCGGAACTGTGCCCGCTGTCGCAGCGCTGCCACCACCACAGGCCGGGAAGCTGCTGGAATTGCTGGCACGTGATCTGGTGAAACTGGTCCCCGGCGCCACGGCGCTGGAACTGAGCTTTGCCGCCGCACACTTCGATCCGGCCGAGGTGCTGCGTCCGGGCTGGCCGCTGTATCGACGTCTGGATGAGCTGCGCCAGCGCGCTCCTGGCCGCGACCAGGGTCCTCGCGTGATCGGCTTCGGCGCCGACAGCCAGGGCCAGGTGCCGCTGCCCCTGGTGGCCGATGCCGCGCTGCATGGCGGGCAGATGCGGGTGCTGCCGTTCCTGCTCAGCGGTGCGCCGCACGCGGTGCAGGCGCTGGAGGAAAGTTTCGAGGAAGTGCTGCTGGACCGCGGCATGGCCGGGGCCGATACCGCCCTGCTTGCGCAACAGGCCTTTGGCGCGCAGGTCGAGCACGCACGCTACCTGACCGCACACGACCTGGCCGCGATCATGGCCATGCAATACCAGAACCAAGGCCTGCAGCGCCTGTGGCCGATCATTGAAACCGCGCTGCTGGCCCCTGCCGAAGAGGCCTGGCTGGACCAGCCGCCCGAACCACTGTTGCGCTATGCCGACGGGGGTGTACAGATCGCCTTGCTGGATCCGGAAGCCTGGCAGCAACGCCACGCCGGCCAGCTGCCGGATGAAGTGGCGAAGTTGCAGCGCGCCTATGACTATTTCCAGGCGCGCCAGCGGCAGATCGCCGCGGTGCTGGAAGCGCATGGCATTCCGGTGACGTTTGCCTACTGCCCCGCCACCGCCGATGCGCGCACCTCACTGCAGGCATGAGCCGCGCGTCACCGGCGCCGCCCTGTTCTGGCCGCGCCTGACGCTACCGCCGCTTTACTGGACGACCTTGATCACACCGCAGGCGACCCGCGCGCCGGCATTGCCGGCTGGCTGGCTGGTGTAGTCGTCGGCTGCGGCATGCACCACCAGTGCGCGCCCGGCGATGTCGTTGATCGCGCCGCCGCCCAGGGTGACACCGCTGACATGCACGTTCACGGTGACCACGCCCTGGGCATTGGCGACCACGTTGTCCATGTCGCCGGCATGGTGCGCGCCGGCTTCGGCCTTGCCGTGCAGTGTCGCCAGCGGGTTGAAGTGCGGGCCGGCGCTACTGGCATCGGCCGCGCTGCAATCGCCCTTCTCGTGTACATGGAAGCCATGCGTGCTGTTGGGCGGGAGCCCGCCCACGGTGCCGGTGAGATGCACGCCACCGGCCATGGGCACGGCCGTGACCTTGCCGCTGACCAGACTGCCGGAAGCCGACGCCAGGGTCACGACGGCCTGTTTGGCCGCACTGGTCGTGGGCACCTTGGGCGCTGCGGGTTTGACCGGTGTGGTGGAACCGCAGGCGCTCAGAAACACGGCCGTGGCCGCAGCCATCAGGGCAGTACGCATCGGGTTTTCTCCTTGGGGGTTTGAAGGGACCGTAAACGTTGGGGCGTTTGCCGGCAATGAAACCGAGTTACTGACCGCAGCAGCAGGCGGCAGTGTGCGCTCACGCGGCCTCAGCTGCGCCTGCGGCCTGGCCCCAGCTTGCGGGTCACCGTGTTGCGACCCACGCCCAGCCTGCTGGCCGCTTCGGCGCGGCGACCCTGGGTGAACTGCAGGGCCACTTCCAGCAAGCTGCGGTCGAAGCGTTCGCGTGCTTCGGCATGCAGGCCTTCGGCCCCTTCAGCAAGACGTGCCTGGGCCCATACGGCCAGCGCCTGGTCCCATTCCATCGACTGTGCGCCGGGCGTGGCCACCGTGGACAGCGCGTCCTGCAGGTCGAACGCGGTAATGGTCTCGCCAGGGGCCATCGCGGCCAAACGCCAGCACACGTTCTCAAGTTCGCGCACATTGCCCGGCCAGTCATGGCCGCGCAGCGCCTCCAGTGCGGGCGTGGCAAAACGCTTGGCCGGGGCGCCCAGCTTGCGCGAGGCAATGGCGAGGAAGTTCTCGGCCAGCTGGGCCACGTCGCCACGCCGGTCCCGCAGCGGCGGCAACTGCAGACGTACGACATCCAGGCGATGCAGCAGGTCGGCGCGAAAGCGACCCTCGGCGACCAGCGCCTGCAGGTTCTGGTGGGTGGCGGCGATAACGCGCACGTCGACGCGGATCAGTTCGCGGCCGCCGACGCGGAAAAACTCGCCCTCGGCCAGCACCCGCAGCAAGCGCGTCTGCAGCGGCAGCGGCATGTCGCCGATCTCGTCCAGGAACAGGCTGCCGCCATCGGCCTGCTCGAAGCGCCCGATGTGCCGGCGCTGGGCACCGGTGAAGGCGCCGGCTTCGTGGCCGAATAGTTCGCTTTCCAGCAGTTCGGCCGGGATGGCGGCAGTGTTGAGGGCGATGAAGGGCTTGCGCGCGCGCGGAGATTCGCGGTGCAGCGCATGGGCAACCAGCTCTTTGCCGGTGCCGGTCTCACCGGTGACCAGCACCGACAACGGCGCCTGCGCCAGCCGGCCGATGGCCCGGAACAGCGCGCGCATGGCAGGCGTGTCGCCAATCAGCTCAGTACTGCCCAGACTGGTTGCCGGTAGTGCGATATCCGCTGCCAAGACCTGGGGTTCGTCGCCTGCAACCCGGTCCGGAAGCGTGCGCGACGCCAGGGCCACGGCGTCATCCAGGTCAAATGGCTTGGACAGGAATTCATGCGCGCCGCCGCGGAACGCGCCGGCCGTGCTGGCCACGTCGGTATAAGCCGACATCACGATCACTGGCAGTTGCGGATGCGCCTGCTTGAGTTTGTCCAGCAGCACCAGGCCGTCGTCGCCGGGCATGCGCACGTCGGTGAACAACAGGTCCGGAACGCCGCGCGTCTCCAGCGCCTGCAAGGCTGCGGCCGCGCTGTCAAAGCCATCGACCGCATAGCCGGCATCGCGTAGCGCGGTGGCCAGCACGAAGCGCACCGAGCGGTCGTCATCGACCACCCAGATGCGCGGCGCATTGGCCGGCCCGCGGGCGGACAAGGCCCGATCAATGGACATGGCGCTGCTCTGCAAGGTGCTGCTCATCAGGATGCTGCTCCTCAGTGTGCTGCCCCTCCACGCGCTGCCCCTCGAAGCGAGGGTCCTCGGCCTGCGGCAGCAGCAGGGTGAACACGGTGTGGCCCGGGCGCGAACGGTAGGTCAGGGTGCCACGATGTTCGCGTGCGACCTGCTGGGCCAGCGCCAGGCCCAGGCCACTGCCTTCGGCGCGGCCGCTGACCAGTGGCAGGAACAGGTGCTCGGCCAGTGCTTCCGGCACTCCCTTGCCGTCATCGATAATCTCCACCCGCAGCGCCAGCGCATAGGGGTGGTCGTGGATGCGCACCCCGTGTTCGACGCGCGTGCGCAAGGTGATGCTGGCGGCGCCGGCCTGGATCGCGTTGCGTACCAGGTTCCACACGGCCTGGGTCAGGCGGTCGGCGTCGCCGGGGAATTCGGGCAGGCTGGGGTCGTAGTCGCGCTGCAGGCGCACCGACCAGCCCCCTTCGGTTTCGGCCAGCCGCAGCACGCGTTCCAGCACGGCATGGATGTTGAGCGCGGTGTGCGGGCGCGGCGGCGAGGGAGACAGCAACTGCTCAAGCAGGCCGTTGAGGCGCTCGATTTCCGATTCCATTACCTCGATCAGTTCACGCTCGTCGTCGTTGTCGGCGCGGTGCAGCGCGCGGCGCGCCAGCAGTTGCGCGGCGCCTTTCAGTCCGGCAAGCGGATTGCGGAGTTCATGCGCCAGTCCCTTCAGGGCCGCGCTCAAAGCACTGGGCAGGACCTGGGCCGGGTCCAGCGCGGGAAATTCATCCAGTGGATGCGCTTCCAGCAGCCAGCCGCCATCGTCCAGGCGCGACAGCCAACCTTCGGCAAAGCGTTGCGGTTCGCCCGGCACGCCCAGGGTCATGCGGTGCAGCCGCAGAACCGGGCGGTCGGTGTCGTGCAGGGGGGGATTGGCAAACAGCCGCGCCATGGCATCACCGTCCATTTCCAATGCCGCCAGCGGTTGGCCGAGCAGGCGGCGTGCGCTGACACCCAGCCAGCGCGCAAACGCCGGGTTGACGCCGATCAGCTTGCCGTCGGCGTCCGCCCAGGCCACTGCGGTGCTGAGCACCTCGGCGGCAGGTCCGTCGTTAACCACAGGCTGGCTCGGAAAGGGCGGCATTGCACCAGCTTAGTGCAAAGCC
>JBDSUI010000077.1:0-9118 GCA_039927795.1 Pseudoxanthomonas sp. | reverse complement strand
TGTTCGAGGCAGCGCTGGAAGCAGGCCTGGTGGCAGCCGGCGTGGACGTGGAACTGATGGGTCCCATGCCGACCCCGGCCGTGTCACACATGACGCGCTCGTTCCGCGCCGATGGCGGCATCGTGATTTCGGCCTCGCACAACCCGCACCATGACAACGGCATCAAGTTCTTTTCGGCCGAAGGCGAGAAACTGGACGACGCAACCGAGCTGGCCATCGAGGCTGCGCTGGAGCACCCCTTCCGTACCGTGTCTTCCGACCAGCTGGGCAAGGCAGTGCGCACGCGCGATGCAATTGGCCGTTACGTTGAAGCATGCAAGAACTCCGTGCCGCGCCAGTTTGGACTGGACGGCATGCGCATTGTGGTCGATTGCGCCAATGGCGCCACCTACCAGGTCGCACCGATGGTGTTGCGCGAGCTGGGCGCCCGCGTGGACGTGATTGGCGCCGATCCCAATGGCCTCAACATCAACGACGGGGTGGGTTCGACCCATCCAGAATCACTGTCGGCGCGCGTATGCGAGACCGGCGCTGATCTGGGTATCGCCTTCGATGGCGACGGTGACCGGGTGTTGTTTGTCGATGGCGATGGCGCCGTGGTGGACGGCGACGGACTGGTCTACATCCTGGCCAACGACTGGAATCGCACTGGCCGTTTGCGCGGCCCGGTGGTCGGCACCTTGATGACCAATTACGGGCTGGAACAGGCGTTCGCCAAGGCTGGCATCAAGTTTCTCCGCACCAAGGTCGGCGACCGTTACGTGCACAAGGCGCTGGTGGAAGGCAAAGGCATCCTTGGCGGCGAAGCCTCCGGGCATTTGCTCTGCCTGGACCGCACCAGCACCGGCGACGGCATCGTCAGCGCCCTGCAGGTGCTGGAGGTGCTGAGCCGCACCGGGCAGAGCCTGCGCCAGGCGCTGGCAGGCCTGGTGATGGTGCCGCAGAAGACAATCAATGTGCGCCTGACCAATGGCGCAAAACCTGCGGAAGCTGCCAGCGTCCAGGCAGCCCTGGCGGAAGCCGAGGCAGCGGTCGCAGGCCGTGGCCGGGCGTTCCTGCGTCCTTCTGGGACCGAGCCGGTCGTGCGCGTGACCGTCGAAGCGGACAACGACGCTTTGGTACAGGACACGCTGGACAGGCTGGCTGATGCGGTGCGGGCAGCAGCCTGATTTTTGCTTTTCGCTGTGGCAGCCGGCGGACGCGTCCCGGCGCCGATTGCACGCCGTTGCAGTGATTGGAGGAAGGAACCTCCGCTTACTTGATTGCACGGCTGTGCAACGCCCTATTCCCGTCTCGCCGTTGGGCGTCTTTTCCCGGCGGAAAAGCAATAAAACCAGAGATTGTGTACATGACTGCCAGAATCCCGACGTTGGACATCACCCGCTTTGACACCGATCGCGACGCTTTTGTCGCCGAGCTCGGCGCCGCCTATCGTCAGTGGGGTTTCGCCGGTATCCGCAACCACGGCATCCCGCAACCCGCCATTGATGCGGCGTACGAGGTATTCCACCAATTTTTCGCCTTGCCGGAAGCCACCAAGCTGAAGTACCACGTAGCCGGCAGCGGCGGCGCACGCGGCTATACGCCGTTCGGCGTGGAGACGGCCAAGGATTCAAAGCACTTCGACCTGAAAGAGTTCTGGCACATCGGCCGCGAGATTCCGCGTAACTCCCGCTATGCCGACGCCATGCCGCCCAACCTGTGGCCGGATGAAGTGCCGGGCTTCCACGAACATGGCTATGGCCTGTATCGGGCACTGGACCAGCTGGGTTCGCGGGTGCTGTCGGCGCTGGCCCTGCATCTCGAGCTTCCACAGGACTATTTCGCCGACAAGACAAACTCCGGCAATTCAATCCTGCGCCCGATCCACTACCCGCCGATCACCGCAGCCGACATCCCCAACGTGCGTGCCGGCGCGCACGAGGACATCAACCTGATCACGCTGCTGGTCGGCGCCAGCGCCGCCGGCCTGGAAGTGCGCTCGCAGCAGGGCGAGTGGGTACCTTTCACCTCGGATGCGGACACCATCGTGGTCAACATCGGCGACATGCTGCAACGTCTGACCAACCATGTTTACCCGTCCACGACCCACCGCGTCACCAATCCGCCCGGTGAGCAGGCGCGCCAGCCGCGCTATTCGGTACCGTTCTTCCTGCATCCCAATCCTGATTTCCTCATTGACGTATTGCCCTCCACGATCAGCGCGGAAAATCCAAAGCGTTATCCCGAGCCCATCACCGCGCAGGCCTATCTGGAAGAGCGGCTGCGCGAGATCAAGCTGAAGTGAGGCTAGGGCCGCGGTGCCGCGAATCGCGCGGTGACGCTATCTGGCAGTCCGGGCCGCGCCCGCCTTGCGTGGTAACGGGCCCAGCGGGCACGATGCCGGCATGACTTTCATCTCGCACGCACAGAACTTTGAAGATGTCGCGTTGTGGCGCGCCCTGCAGTTCTTCCCGGGTGGCTTCTACATCGACGTCGGCGCCAACGACCCCCATCACGATTCAGTGACCCGCGCCTTTTACGAGCGTGGCTGGCGCGGCATTAACATCGAACCGGTGGACGCCTATTACCAGGCGCTGTGCCGGGAGCGCCCCGAAGACACCAACTTGCAACTCGTGGTTGGTCAAGCGCAAGGGAAGGTGGATTTTCACGTATTTCCCGATTCCGGGCTGTCCACCGCAAGCGTTGAGATGGCTGCCATGTACGCGGCAGCCGGGATCCAGCTCGAAAAGCGCCAGTTGCCGATGCGTACGCTGGCTTCGCTGTGCGAGGAATACGTAACCGGCGAGATCCACTTCCTCAAGATCGATGTGGAAGGATTCGAGGGCGTCGTGCTGCGCGGGATGGATTTCTCGCGATGGCGGCCATGGCTGATCGTCATCGAAACCCCTTTCGATCAGGAGCCTGAATGGAAGGAGATCGTTCCCGCAGCCGGCTACCGCAAGGTGAGGTTCGATGGCATCAACACGTTTTACCTCGCCGAAGAGCACGCCAAACTTGCCGCTGCCTTCGATATTCCACCTTGCACGATGGACGAATTCCAGCTGCGTTACGGCCATCCGTTGAGCTTTCCGGTGGATGCCGCCGAAGCTGCCCTGCTAGAGCAGGCGCGACGCGCCGAGCTTGCCGAGGCGCGGGTGAGCGAGCTTGAGCAGAGCCGGTGGTTCAGGCTCGGTCAGCAGCTGAATCCGCTGCGCAGGCTGTTGCGCGGCTGAGATCAGGCAGGTCTGAGCGGGCTTGCGGAGGCTTCCGCCCGGTAAAGGTGACGCGTTGGGCGGCAGGACCGCTGCAACGTCGTGGTCGCACACAGGGGTGGAAGTCGGCAGCCGGGACCATGCGGGTGCGGCAACCATGCTTACTACACCCGCCCAGTCAAGGGTGACGAATAAGCCAGCAGCCATCGGCTATCCTTTGCGCCCCTGCAGTCAGGCTGGAAAGGAATTACGTGATGCGCCGAAAAATCGTAGCCGGAAACTGGAAGCTGCATGGCAGCCGTGCCTTTGCGACCGGGCTCGTCGCCGAACTGGCCGCCGGACTGCCGCTTGAAGGCGTCGAGGTGGTGGTCCTGCCTCCAATGCCGTACCTGGGCGACCTGATCGAAGACTTCGAGCGCCATGACCTTGCGTTCGGCTCGCAGGACGTCAGCAGCAATGAAAAAGGGGCCTACACCGGCGAGGTCTCGGCCGCGATGCTGGCGGACGTGGGCGCGCGCTACGGTCTCGTCGGCCATTCCGAGCGCCGCCAGTATCATTCGGAAAGCAATGAGCTGGTGGCGCGCAAATTCCTCGCAGCCCGTAATGCCGGGCTCATCCCTATTCTCTGCGTGGGCGAGACCCTGGAGCAGTGGGAAGCCGGCGAGACCGAGGCGGTGATCGCGTCCCAGCTGGCCCCGGTGCTGGATCTGGTCGGCATCGAGGCCTTCAAGCATGCCGTTGTGGCTTACGAGCCGGTCTGGGCCATCGGCACCGGGCGCACCGCCAGCCCGCAGCAGGCCCAGGACGTTCACGCGTTCATCCGTGGCGTGGTCAAGGCCGGCGATGCTAGAATTGGCGATTCGCTGCCGCTGTTGTATGGCGGAAGCGTCAAGCCCGACAATGCCGCGGAACTTTTCGCGCAGCCCGACGTCGATGGTGGACTGGTCGGTGGTGCCTCCCTGGTGGCCGCTGATTTTCTGGCCATTGCCCGCGCTGCAGCTCGTTGATCAGCGACCCGGGCTAGGCGAACGCGGCCCATTCTCAAATTTGATCGAGATCCAGAAATGTTGATGTTGACCCTCAATGTGATCTACGTGCTGGTGGCCATTGCAATCATCGCAATGGTGCTTATGCAGCGCGGCAGCGGTGCAGCTGCGGGCTCAGGCTTCGGCGCGGGCGCGTCGGGCACGGTGTTTGGCGCAAGTGGTGCGTCAAACTTCCTGTCCAAGAGCACCAAGTGGCTGGCCGTCACCTTCTTCGGCATCAGCCTGTTCATGGCCTGGCAGGCGTCGCATAGCGCGCGTCCGGTGGTGCAGCAGAACCTCGGCGTGATGGCCGAACAGCCGGCAGGTCCGGCCGCGGCTGGCGAGCTGCCGGCGAAGGCGCCATCGACATCGCCGTCGACCGTGCCAAGCGCGCCGATCAGCGTGCCGGCCACGCCGTCGAGCGTGCCCGCGGCACCAGCCACTTCAGCACCGGTTGAATCGACCCCGGCTGAAACCGGAAATGCGCCAGCCAAAGCAGCGCCGCAGCCTTCCACACCACCTCAAGGCGGCTGAAGACGGTTACAATGAATATCTCGCTTGGGCATGCCCAAGCGAATACGTTTGCCCAGGTGGCGGAATTGGTAGACGCACTACCTTGAGGTGGTAGCGGCGAAAGTCGTAGGGGTTCGAGTCCCCTCTTGGGCACCATGATGCGAATCCTTCTTGAAGCTGCGCATACAAGACGCGGACTTCATTGCAGGAGACGCGAAAGCGGCGGAGGCAGGGCGTGACAAGCGCCTGTTTCCGCAGGTAAACCAACCGAGGACCACGCGTGCTGGCCGAATACCTGCCGACCCTGTTGTTCCTGATCGTCGCTACCGGCATCGGTATTTCGCTGATGGTGATAGGACGCTTCATTGGTCCCCGGCGTCCGGATTCACAGAAGCTCTCACCCTACGAGTGCGGCTTCGAGGCTTTCGAGGATGCGCGCATGAAGTTTGACGTGCGCTATTACCTGATCGCCATCCAGTTCATCGTCTTCGACCTGGAAATAATCTTCATCGTGCCCTGGACCCTGGTTTGGCAGGAGTTGGGCGCACGTGCGCTGGTTACCATGGGTTTGTTCGTGGGCATGCTGTTCCTGGGTTTCATCTACGTCTGGAAAAAGGGAGCCCTGGAATGGGATTGATCGTAAAACCTGGCTCCATGCTCGCCATCCTTCAGGGGCATGGCCCTCGGAGCACGACCCCATGAGCGTTATCAGCACCATTGATCGCCTGATGACCAGCCCCATCCCGGAAGGGCGGGTCGACGACATCCTGCGCCCCAACGGCGAGAATCCGCTGCTGGAAAAAGGCTATGTGACGACCAGCGTCGATGCGTTGATGAACTGGGCACGCACCGGCTCGATGTGGCCGATGACCTTCGGCCTGGCCTGCTGCGCGGTCGAGATGATGCATGCCGGCGCCTCGCGCCTCGACCTGGACCGCTACGGCGTGGTGTTCCGCCCGTCGCCGCGACAGTCCGACGTGATGATCGTGGCCGGCACGCTGGTCAACAAGATGGCGCCGGCGTTACGCAAGGTCTACGACCAGATGCCTGAGCCCAAGTGGGTCATTTCGATGGGCAGCTGCGCCAATGGTGGCGGTTACTACCATTATTCGTATTCGGTGGTGCGCGGTTGCGACCGCATCGTGCCCGTTGATATTTACGTGCCGGGTTGCCCGCCGACCGCTGAAGCCCTGGTCTACGGCATCCTGCAGCTGCAGAAGAAGATCTGGCGCACCCAGACCATCGCCCGCTGACCCTTTCCGCCTCTTTATTACGAGCACGCCACGCCCCCATGGCCGAGCAAGCTGCAACCTACATCGAACAACTGCAGGCGCGTTTTCCCGACGCGATCCTCAGCATTGCCGAAGCTCGCGCGGAAGTGACGCTGGAAGTGCCTGCGGAAACCTGGCACGCCGCCTGCCTGTCGCTGCGTGATGACTTCGGCTTCGAGCAGCTGGTCGACCTGTGTGGCGTGGACTACCTGGGCTACGGCAGTGACGAGTGGGCGACCGCCAACGTGTCCTCCGAGGGCTTCAGTCGTGGCGTAGAGCTGGGCTTCGGCCCGGGTCGCTTCAGCTGGGAAAATCGCCCGCATGGCGAGGGCCCGCTGCATCGCTTTGCCACCGTGGCGCACCTGCGTTCCTACCAGCACAACCGCCTGCTGCGCGTGCGCTGCTACGCGGCCAATGATGAGTTGCCGATGGTGGCCTCTGTCACTGACATCTGGGCCGGGGCCAACTGGTTTGAACGCGAGGCGTTCGACCTGTTCGGCATCCTCTACCAGGGCCACCCCGACCTGCGCCGCATCCTCACCGACTATGGGTTTGTCGGACATCCGTTCCGCAAGGATTTCCCGCTGATCGGTAATGTGGAAGTGCGCTATGACGAAGAGAAAAAGCGCGTGATCTACGAGCCGGTGACCTCAGTGGAACCGCGGGTAGGCGTGCCGCGCGTGATTCGTGACGATGCGCGTTATGCCACTGCGGCCGGTGAAGCGGCGCAACAGGAGCCCGCCAAGTGAGCGTCCAGCCCTCCAGCGTGGCCTTTGCCAGCAATCCTGCCGAAAGCCGTCAGGAAATCCGCAATTACACGATGAATTTCGGTCCGCAGCATCCGGCCGCGCACGGCGTGCTGCGCCTGATCCTGGAAATGGACGGCGAGACCATCGTCCGGGCCGACCCACATATCGGCCTGTTGCACCGTGGCACCGAGAAGCTGGCCGAGAGCAAGCCCTTCAACCAGTCGATCGGCTATATGGATCGCCTGGATTACGTGTCCATGATGTGCAACGAGCATGCGTACGTGATGGCCATCGAATCGCTGATGGGTATCCGCGCGCCAGAACGTGCGCAGTACATCCGCACCATGTTTGACGAGATTACGCGCATCCTCAACCACTTGATGTGGGTGGGCTCCAATGGTCTTGACCTGGGCGCCATGGCGGTGATGCTGTACGCATTCCGCGAGCGCGAAGAGCTGATGGACTGCTACGAAGCGGTCAGCGGCGCGCGCATGCATGCCACCTACTACCGGCCGGGCGGCGTCTACCGCGACCTGCCGGACCACATGCCGAAGTACAAGGAATCGCCCTGGCGCAAGGGCAAGGCGCTGAAGCAGTTCAACGCCGCGCGTGAGGGCACGCTGCTCGATTTCATCGAGGATTTCACCAACCAGTTCCCCGGGCGCGTGGACGAGTATGAAACCCTGCTCACTGACAACCGCATCTGGAAGCAGCGTACCGTCGGCATTGGCGTGATTTCACCCGAGGAAGCGCTTGCCTGGGGCATGTCGGGCGCGATGTTGCGCGGTTCCGGCGTGGCCTGGGATCTGCGCAAGAAGCAGCCGTACGCGAAATACGACGCGGTTGAGTTCGACATTCCGGTCGGCACCCATGGCGACTGCTACGACCGTTACCTGGTGCGTATGGCGGAAATGCGCCAGTCCAACCTCATCATCAAGCAGTGCGTGAAGTGGCTGAAAGCCAACCCGGGCCCGGTGATGCTGCAGAACTTCAAGGTTGCACCGCCGTCTCGCGAAGAGATGAAGGACGACATGGAAGCGCTGATTCACCACTTCAAACTTTTCAGCGAAGGCTATTGCGTGCCTGCGGGTGAAACCTACGCTGCGGTGGAAGCGCCCAAGGGCGAGTTCGGCTGCTACTTGGTCTCTGATGGCGCCAACAAGCCGTTCCGCGTGCATCTGCGTGCGCCCGGATTCGCCCACCTTTCGTCGATGGATCACTTCGTCAGTGGACACATGCTGTCTGACGTCGTCGCCATGATCGGTACTTATGATCTGGTCTTCGGTGAGGTGGACCGATGAACATTGGTCAGGCTTACCGTGCATTGACTGAATTTTTCATGGAGCTTCGCTCATGAGGGCGACTGGTAATTTCGAAGCCGCGCGTAATGTCGATCCGCTGGTCGTGCTGAGCGACGCGACGCGCGCGCACATCGATCACTGGCTGACCAAGTTTCCGCCTGATCGCAAGCGTTCGGCGGTGCTGTCGGGTCTGCATGCCGCGCAGGAACAGAACCAGGGCTGGCTGAGTGATGAATTGATTGTGGGCGTGGCCAAATACCTGGACCTGCCGCCGGTGTGGGCCTACGAAGTAGCAAGCTTCTATTCGATGTTCGAGACAGAGAAGGTCGGCCGCAACAACGTCGCCATCTGCACGAATATCAGTTGCTGGCTCAATGGTGCGGAAGACCTGGTCGCGCATGCCGAGAAGAAGCTCGGTTGCAAGCTGGGCGAGTCCACCGCCGATGGCCGGGTATTCCTGAAGCGCGAAGAAGAATGCCTGGCTGCCTGCACGGGTGCGCCGATGATGGTCATCAACGGCCACTATCACGAGAAACTCTCGCCCGCCAAGGTGGACGAACTGCTGGACGGGTTGGAATAAGCAATGGCACACCACGGACATTCCGATTCAACCCCGACAGGACCTGTCGGCCCGGCCCCGAAAGAGCATCAGGTGGTCTATACCACGTTGCACTTCGACAAGCCGTGGTCGTACGAAAACTACCTGAAGACCGGTGGCTACAGCGCGCTGCGCAAGATCATTGAAGAGAAGATCGCGCCGGCTGACGTCATCGAAATGGTCAAGCAGTCCGGTCTTCGTGGTCGTGGTGGCGCGGGCTTCCCCACCGGTCTGAAGTGGAGCTTCATGCCCAAGGGCGACATGCAGAAATACATCCTCTGCAACTCCGATGAATCCGAGCCTGGCACCTGCAAGGATCGTGACATCCTGCGCTACAACCCGCATTCGGTGATCGAAGGCATGGCCATTGCCTGCTACGCCACCGGTTCGAGCAAGGCCTACAACTACCTGCGCGGCGAGTTCCACCACGAACCCTTTGAGCACCTGGAAGAAGCGACTGCTGAAGC
>JBDSUI010000076.1:0-4920 GCA_039927795.1 Pseudoxanthomonas sp. | reverse complement strand
GCGCGCCACGTGCTCAATCGCCGGTAAGCGCGCCGCAAACTGCATCAGGACCAACTTCCGTCTTACCAGAATTGATCGCAAGTGCCTGCTTATGCGGCTCGACGCTTGTGCAGCACCTGCACCCGGCCTGGGATTGGCGACGGCGTAAGCACGTAGACTCGGAGCCTCGCAAGCCGGGGAAGGACGGGCCTTGATTTCCAGCTGGATCCTGCTGTTGGTGTCGGTCAGCTATGCCGCACTGCTGTTCGGGGTGGCCTGGTGGGGCGACAAGCATCCGGTGTACCCCGACCGTCCGTGGTTGCGACCGGTGGTCTACAGCCTGGCGCTGGCGGTTTACTGTTCGTCCTGGACGTTCTACGGCGCGGTGGGCAGCGCGGTGCGCAATGGCATCGGCTACCTGCCCATCTACCTGGGCCCGCTGCTGCTGCTGCTATTTGGCTGGCGCATCATCGAGCGCCTGGCGCTGATCGCGCGCAGCCAGAACACGGTGTCCATTGCCGACTTCATTTCCTCGCGCTACGGGCGCTCGCGCCGGCTGGCGGCGCTGGTCACCCTCATCGCGCTGATCGGCGTGGTGCCTTACCTGGCCTTGCAGTACAAGGCGGTGGCGCTAAGCCTGGCCGTATTGACGGGGCAAGGCGCGGGCGAGACCGGCTTCTTCACCGACCCGGCCCTGTACGTGGCGCTGCTGATGGCGTTGTTCGCGGCCCTGTTTGGCACCCGCCAGGTCGATGCCACCGAACACCACCACGGCATGATGCTGGCCATCGCCCTGGAGTCGCTGATCAAGCTGGTGGCGATCATCACCGTGGGCATCTTTTCCTACGTGTGGCTGGGCGGACACACTGAGCAGCTGCAGCAGTCGGCGCGCACGCTGTTCGAGAACGCGCCGCCTGTGGGCTTCTTCACCCAGACCCTGCTCAGCTTCCTGGCCATCGTGTGCTTGCCACGCCAGTTCCATGTGGCAGTGGTGGAATGCAGCGACCTGGGCGACATCCGCAAGGCACGCTGGTTCTTCGGTATCTACCTGGTGTTGATCTCGGTGATGGTGGTGCCCATCGCGGCCGCGGGCGTGGCCATGTTCGGGCACGGCGGCGGCATCGCCAGCGACACGTTTGTGCTGGCGCTGCCGCTGACGGCGGGCAACAACGCGCTGGCCCTGGTGGCCTACATCGGTGGTTTTTCCGCGGCCACCGGCATGGTCATCGTGGCCAGCATCGCCTTGGCCACGATGGTCAGCAACGACCTGGTGATGCCGGTGTTGTTGCGGCGCGGCTGGGCGGAGCGCCATGCCGAAGCCGATGTCGCCTCGCGCGTGTTGTGGATCCGGAGGCTGGCAATCCTGATGCTGGCGCTGTGCGCCTACACCTACTACCGCAACAGCAGCAACGACAATTCGCTGGCCTCCTACGGGCTGATTGCCTTCGCCGCGGTCGCGCAGTTCGCACCCGGCCTGCTGGGCGGACTGTACTGGCGAGGCGCCAGCCGGCGCGGGGTTGAGATTGGCATGCTGGTCGGCTTTGGCACGTGGGTCTACACCTTGCTGCTGCCGACGCTTTCGGCGTCGGGCTGGCTGGGGCCGGAATGGCTACGCACCGGTCCTTCAGGCATCGACTGGCTGCGCCCGCAGCAGTTGTTCAATCTGAGCGGCTGGGACCCGCTGACCCACGGCACGTTCTGGTCGCTGCTGCTCAACACGGCGGTGATGATGCTGGTCTCGGCGCGCTGGCGGCCCAGCGTTGACGAGCGCCTGCGCATTGCGCCGTTCCTTGACCCTTACGCGCAGCGACAGACGCTGGTGGCCAGTGAGTGGCCCGGCAATGTGCGCCTGTCCGATCTGCTGTCGCTGGCCGAACGCATCGTGGGCGAACGCCATGCGCGCCGCGCATTCGCCGAGCAGGCCACGCTGATGCAGCGCGAACTGCAGCCGGCCGCCGCCGCCGACCGCGCCTGGGTGCAGTTCACCGAGCGCTTGCTGGCTGCGGCCATTGGCGCGGCATCGGCGCGGCTGGTGCTGACCAGCGTCCTGCGCGGTTCGGGCATGGACCTGGCTGAAGTAGTCGCGGTGCTGGACGAGGCCGGGCAGGAACTGCGCTTCAACCGGGAGATCCTGTCGACCACGCTGGAAAACATCAGCTCTGGTGTCAGCGTGGTTGATCCGGACCTGCGCCTGGTGGCCTGGAACCGGCGCTACCAGGTCATGTTCGGATTCCCACAGGGCATGCTGTATGTCGGACGACCCGTTGCCGACCTGATCCGCTACAACGCCGAGCGCGGCGAATTGGGCGAGGGCGACCTGGAAGTGCAGATCGCCAAACGCATCGACTATCTGCGCATCGGCTCGCCGCATATTTTCGAGCGGGTACGTAGCGATGGCAGCGTGATCGAGATGCGCGGACAGGCGCTTCCCGGTGGTGGTTACGTCACCAGTTATAACGACATCACCGACTTCAAGCGCGCAGAAAATGCGCTGCTGGAAGCCAACGAGAATCTGGAACAACGCGTCGCCGACCGCGGACGCGAAGCCGAGGCCGCGCAACAGTCGAAGACGCGCTTCCTGGCCGCAATCAGCCACGACGTACTGCAACCGCTGAATGCGGCGCGGCTGTTTACTTCTGCATTGCGGGACACTGAGGAGCCGGCCGCACAACGTCACCTGGCCGAACGCGTGGACGCGTCCCTGCGCGCCGCCGAGGAGTTGCTGGACGGTTTGCTGGACGTGTCGCGGCTGGATGCCGGTGGCATGCGCACCGACATCAGTGACTTTGATGCTGGCGCGCTGCTGCGCGATCTGGCCTCGCAATACGCGCCAGTCGCGGCCGGTCGCGGGCTGGACCTGCGCGTGCATGCCGCCGCCTTGCCGGTGCGCAGCGACCGGCGCCTACTGCGTCGGGTGCTGCAGAATTTCATCGCCAATGCACTGCGCTACACGCGCAGCGGGCGCATCGTGCTGGGCATGCGCCGGCGCGCAGACCACCTGGAGATACAGGTCTGGGACAGCGGGCCAGGCATTCCGGAACACCACATGCGCCAGATTTTCGATGAGTTCCATCGCTACCCGCAGCCCTTCGACTGGGGCGAGCAGGGACTGGGGCTGGGGCTATCCATCTGCCAGCGCATCTCGCGGCTGCTGGGGCATGACCTGGGCGCGCACAGCCAGGTCGGGCACGGCAGCATGTTCTCCATCACCGTGCCGCGGGCGGCGGTGGCGGTGGATGCCGAGCGCGCCCGTCCCATCCCGCCGGTGCTGGATTCGCTGGCCGGGCTGCGCGTGCTATGCGTGGACAACGACCAGGAAATCCTCGACGGCATGCGCGCACTGCTGGGCCGCTGGCAGGTGGAAGTGATCACGGCGTCCACTGTCGACGAGGCACTGCAGAAGATCGGGCTGGCCCCGGCCGTGATGCTGGTGGACTACCACTTGCACGACCGCCTGGATGGGCTTGAAACCCTGGATGCACTACGTCAGGCCAGCGCAGCGTCCATCGCCGGCGCGCTGCTGACCGCCGATGGGCGCGACGAGCTGAAACAACGTGCGCGCGAACGTGGTTACCGGCTATTGACCAAGCCGGTGAAGCCGGCCTCGCTGCGTGCGTTTCTTGCCGCGCACCACGTCCGGGTGACGCCGCTGGTCGATGAGAAGCGCTGAGCTTGTCTGGCTACATGGTCGACTCGTCAGGGAGCCTCTGGACAATCAACAGCGAACAGCGAACAGCGAGCCCATGAGATCCCGTTCGCGGTGAGCCTGTCGAACCACGCTTTTCGCTGGGAAATCGAACTGTCTGGGCTCTGGTCCAAGCCCTGTGACCACATACTCGCCACGAACAGAATCGGGTTGTTCTGACGTCCCCTAGCGCGCGACTTCCATCACCGCTTCTGCCACGCGGTTGGCCGCTTCCCACTGCGGGTAGTGACCTATTCCAGCAAGTTCGATGACGTCGGCGTGCGGCACCAGCTGCCGGTAGCGCGCCACCATATGCCTACCCGAGACCGGATCGTCCATGCCCGCCACCAGTCGCAGCGGCATGTCTGCCTGCACCAGCGCGCCGACCCAGCGTTCCCGCAATAGCCTGCGCTCGTCGATGTAGTGCAGCAGGCGACCCATGTTGGCACGACCGCCGTCATGGCTCAGCAAAGCCCACATACGCGCAAGTTCGGGCTCATCGGGTTGCGTATCAGGGCCAAAAATTGCCCGCATGTTGGGTCCAAAAGCGCGCGCGTTGAACAGCCGCAACAACAGCGGTGCCAGCGGCGAGCGCAGCAGTGTCTGGATCGGTCGTGCGCGATGCGCTTCCGGGAACAAGCCGCCATTGAGCAGGGTCACCGACCGCAGTTCCGCACCGGGCTGTCCGCCTTGCCGGCGCGCCTGGTGCCGCGCCATCAGCTCCTGCGCCACCGTATCGCCGTAGTCGTGCGCCAGCAGATGCACTCTATCGACGCCGAGCATCGCGAGCAGGCCTTCGACGCGACTAGCCTGGTCTGCGATTGAATAGGCATGATCACGCGGCTTGTCGGAGAAGCCGAAACCCAGCAGGTCCGGCGCGATCAAGCGATAGCGGCCGACCAGCAACGGCCAGACCCGATGCCAGTCCCAGGATGCGGTCGGATAGCCGTGCAGGCACAGCAGCACGGGGCCCTGGCCTTCATCGCGATAGAAAGTCCGGTGGCCTTGTTGCTCGACATACTGCCCAGCCTTGTGCCATTGCTGAAGCGCCGCGTCCATGCGGCCTACTCGTCGAAGCGCAGATGCCGCACCGATTTTCCATGGCGGCGGATCAGCTTCAGCGCTTCGATGCCGATGTTGATGTGGCGATCGACGAAATCGGCGCTGATGCGCGCGTCTGAAAGTTCGGTCTTGACCCCTTCGGGGATCATCGGCTGGTCGCTGACCAGCAGCAGCGCGCCGCAAGGAATGCGGTT
>JBDSUI010000075.1:0-13410 GCA_039927795.1 Pseudoxanthomonas sp. | reverse complement strand
GCCAGATCGAAAGCTTCCGCCTACTCGCAGACAACGTGCATGCCTATGGCGCAAAGCTCGGTGTGCAGATTTTTTACCCCGAATATGACGTTGATGCCCTCAACGCGCTGTTTGACAACGGCGAAATGGACAACGTGCGCACGCAGTTGCACCACGATATGCAGCATTTCGTCAATGACGTGACCGAAGACACCCTGATGCAAATCATCGACAAGATGTGTGCCTGTGCGGTGCGCGCGCAGAAAGCGGGTGTGGACGTGGTTCAGGTGCATGGCGACAGGCTTGTGGGTGCGCTGTGCAGCACGAAGATGAACCAGCGGACAGACAGATACGGCGGCTCTTTCGAGAACCGCACGCGTTTTGCATTGCTGCTGGTGCGTGCGCTGAAAAGGGCCGTGCCGAGCATGGTCCTCGACTATAAATTGTCCGTCGTCACGCCAGAGCGCGGCAAAGGCGGTGTTGATGAGGTCGACGCGCCGCAGTTCGCGAAATGCCTTGAGGAAGCTGGCGTCGATATGCTGCATGTGGGTCAGGCCAACCACACGGGCAACATGGCAGACACGATCCCGCCGATGGGTGTTCAGCCCTACTGCTTCTTTGCGGATACCACTGGCGCGGTCAAGCAGGCCGTATCCATCCCGGTCAGTACGTCGGGTCGCATCATTGACCCCGAGATGGGCGAGGGCGTGCTTCGATCCGGCAAGGCTGACATCATCGGGATTGGCCGTGCGCTGTTGGCCGACCCCGATTGGGTCAACAAGGCCGCTGCGGGAAAGGCCCGCGACATCGTCCGGTGCATTTCTTGCAACGAAGGCTGCGTCGACGCTGTCCTGAATCGCGGGTTCATAGCCTGCGTGGTCAATCCCGAGAACGGCTTTGAGGAAACCCGCATCATCACACCCGCCAAGGTATCGAAAAACGTTGTGGTCATCGGCGGCGGCCCTGCAGGGCTTGAGGCTGCGCGGGTGGCCGCGAAAAAGGGGCATAGCGTCACGCTGTTCGAAAAAGAAGAGCAGCTGGGCGGGCAGTTGAACATCGCCGACGTGCCGCCGCGCAAGATTGAAATTCGCCGTGCCACAGAAGATCTAGTACACGCGGTCCGCTGCGGGGGGGTAGCGCTGCGCCTGGGCGAAACCGCCACCCCCGAAAGCGTGCTGGCGTTGGCGCCCGATGCCGTGATTGTGGCGGTCGGCGCATCGAGCTTCACCCCCCCTATCCCCGGCGTTGATGGCCAGAATGTGCGGGACGCGTGGCAGGTGCTCGCAGGAGCACAGGACGTTTCAGGGCGCGTGGCCATTGTCGGTGGCGGCGTGGTCGGTTGCGAGACCGCGGAACATCTCGGCGCGCTTGGTTATGACGTATCTATCGTGGAAATGCAGGGCCAGATTGCAATAGGCCTCAGCACCACTGTTCTACCCACAATGCTCGAGAACTACCGGCGATTCGGAGTAAAGCAGTACACCAGACACAAGGTGTTGGAAATTCGGCTTGGTCAATTGATCTGCACGGACCAGGACGGCAGAGTTGTCGAAATACCCTGCGACACCGTGGTGCTCGCAAGTGGCTCGCGCCCCGTCGCATTCAGGACTGAGGGCCTGACCAACCGAGGCATCGAGGTTGTCATGGTCGGTGACTGCCGCGACATAGCCGATATTTCACACGCAACCAAAACTGCATATGACGCGGCAAATGCGCTTTGACACCCAAGCCAGATACCGCACCGGATTGACATGATCACCGAGCGTCCGTTTGCAATACTCACTCTCATGACGGGCTGATAAGACCTCTCTTAGCATAGTCGTGTGCGTGGCCTTCAATGGAGCTGGCGATGTACAACATCCCAGCACCAGGCCAATTACCAATGACAGCAACGGCCGGAATGGCAAAGTTGGCATGACTAAAAGAAAGTCGGCCTGACTACTACCAGGCACGTGAAATGCAGCCACATCGTAGGTTCACCAAGAATGGAATGTCAGTCGGTTTAGGGCAGGCGATTATCGTGGTACCCATCGGATTGATCGACAGCTTGCCGGCGTCTTGCGAGTAGCTGTCAATCAGCCGGTGCAACTGCCGCTGCCGGCAAGGCTGCCGTCAGGCAGGAAATCCATCACGCCGTGGCTGTTGGCAATGACGTCTCGACCTCCGTCCTCGCACCTCCACGCCAGCGTTCCGGCCCGCCTGGCAATGGACACAGGCGCTTGACGAGCAGGGGCGCAGTCGTCAAGCGCGTTCTCCCTCGCGACTGAGAGCAAGGACGTGGCGCCTACCGTGATCGTTGAGAAGTTCCACCAGGTTAGCCCGTTGTCAGTTCGCCTCGGGTACGGAGAACCGTGGCATGCCAGCGCATGGGTAACGCGGAATTCCACGCACCACTGCTGTCATCCGCATCGACGATAATGGCCGCGCATGAATAGTCCCGCGCAGCCACAAAGCACTTCGTCCTCACTTTCCAGATCGCTCTGGTCCGGCCGTGGGCTGGTGCTGGTCGGTATCGTGCTGTCGGCATTCAACCTGCGCACCGCCGTTACTTCGTTGACGCCGCTGCTGGATGAACTGGGCCGTGCTTTCGCTTTCGGCACCACCATGACCGGTGTGTTCGGGATGATGCCGACTGCGGCCTTCGCGCTGTTCGGCGCATTGACACCGGCTATCGCGCACCGCTTTGGCCTGGAACGCACTGCGCTGTTATCCATGCTGTTGGCTACCGCCGGCTTGTTGCTGCGCTCTGCCGCCGGCGGCACCACGGGTTTAGTGATTGGCTCCGGTATCGCACTGGCGGGCATGGGCATTGGCAATATCGTGCTGCCACCGCTGGTGAAACGCTACTTCGCCGACCGCGTAGGTACGGTCAGCACGCTGTACATCACCGTGCTGCAGCTCGGCACGATTCTGCCCGCCTTGTTCGCGGTGCCGCTGGCGGCGGCGACGAACTGGCAGGTCTCGCTGGGCGCCTGGGCCTTGTTCGCGATCGTGGCGACGCTGCCGTGGGCGGCCTTGCTGGTGATCGAGCGCCGCCAGGCCTCACCCCTGGCGCAGGTCCACGACCGCGCTGTGACCTCCGACGACGAGGCGCCGGAGCTGGCCGGGCCAGCCAAAGGTGGCCGCATCTGGCGCTCGCCAGTGGCCTGGGGCATGGCGTTGATGTTCGGCATGACCTCGCTGATCACCTACTCCATGTTCACGTGGTTGCCGAAACTGCTGGTGGAAGCTGGCGGCAGCCCTGCCTTGGGCGGTGCGATGGTGGCGCTGTTCTCGACCCTGGGGCTGGTCTCGGCGCTGACCATGCCGGCGCTGGCAGTGCGGATGCGCAATCCGTTCCTCATCGTGCTGGGGTGTTGCGTGTTCTATGCGCTGGCGTTCGCCGGCCTGCTGTGGGCGCCGATGAGGTGGCCGTTGCTGTGGGTGGCGTTGCTGGGCATGGGGCCCAGCACTTTCCCGCTGGCGCTGACCCTGATCAACCTGCGCACCCGCACGCCGGGTGGCTCGGCGGCGTTGTCCGGATTCATGCAAGGGGTGGGCTATTCGCTGTCTTGCCTGGGTCCACTGCTTTTCGGCCTGCTGCATGAATCCAGCCAGGGCTGGGGCCTGCCGTTCGTCTTTCTGGGTCTATGCGCGCTGGTGCTGGTATTTGGCGGCTACCTGGCCTGCAAGCCGCGCATGCTGGAAGACACCTGGTAGGTCGCACGCACTGGCCAGTCCGGCCGCACGCCCACGACACGCGGGCGGATCACGACAGGTTGCGGGTCTGGCCGTTGCCGCGCACCACGAATCGCTCGACCGTCAGTGCTTCCAGCCCCATCGGACCGTAAGCATGCAGGCGCGTGGTAGAGATGCCGATCTCTGCGCCCAGCCCCAGCTCGCCGCCATCGCTGAAGCGCGAAGAAGCGTTCACCATTACCACCGCCGAACGCAGCGATTGCACGAATTTTTGCGCGTTGTCTTCATCGCGCGTGGCAATGACTTCGGTGTGATCAGAGCCAAAACGATGGATATGGGCAATGGCCTCGTCCAGGTTGTCGACCACGCGCACGGCCAGGATCAGGTCGAGGAATTCGGCGGCGTAATCGTCTTCTTCCGCCAGCTCGCCGGTGGCCATCAAGGCCAGGCTGCGGGCGTCACCGCGCAGTTCCACCTGGAGTTGGGACAATGCCCGCGCCGCCTCGGGAAGGAATTGCGCCGCGATATCGGCATGCACCAGCAAGGTCTCCAGTGCGTTGCAGGCACTGGGGCGCGAAACTTTGCCATCGACCAGCAGGCGCAAGGCCAGCGCTGGATCAGCGCTGGCATCGACGAACAGATGGCAGACGCCCTTGTAGTGTTTTATTACCGGCACGCGTGCATGTTCGGCGACGAAGCGGATGAGGCCTTCGCCACCGCGGGGAATAGCCAGATCAACGATATCGGTAAGCTGCAGCAGTTCCAGCATGGTTTCCCGCCGCAGGTCAGTCACCAGGGTTAGTGCGGCGTCCGGAAGCCCGGCTTCTCGCAGCGCACGCTTGAGCGAGGCAGCAATTGCAGTATTGGAATGAATGGCCTCCGAACCCCCGCGCAGGATCACCCCATTGCCGGCCTTGATGCACAGGGCTGCAGCATCGGCGGTGACGTTGGGACGCGCCTCGTAGATCATGGCGATCACGCCCAGCGGCACGCGTACGCGTTCGATGGCAATGCCGTTGGGGCGCGTGTCGCGACGCGTGACCTGGCCCACCGGATCCGGCAGATGCGCGACCTCGCGCAATGCCGCGGCAATGCCGGACAACCGCGGCGGATCCAGCTTGAGGCGGTCCAGCATGGCGACACCCACACCTTTCTCGCCAGCTGCCTGCAGGTCCAGGCGGTTCGCTTCAAGGATGGTAGAGGCGTCCTGCTCCAGCGCATCGGCCATCGCCGTCAACAGCGCGGTCTTGGCAACAGAAGACAGCTGCGCCAGTTCCAGCGCAGCATCACGGCAGGCCAACGCCTGCAATTTGATCGGGGAGTTCATCAGGGCATCATTACCAGGTCGTCGCGGTGGATTATGTTTTCGCCATAGTTGTAACCCAGAATGGATTCGATCTGGCGCGAATGCTGGCGGGCGATGCGCCGCACATCGACCGCAGAATACTGGCTGACCCCGCGCGCAATGCCGCGCTCACCCTGTTCGTCACGCAGCCTGACCTCGACCATGTCGCCGCGCCGGAAATCACCTTCGGCAGCGACCACCCCACCGGGCAACAGCGAGGCGCCTTTCTCACCCATGGCCTGCGCCGCGCCCGCATCGACAATGATGCCGCCCGCTTCCAGTGGCACGTTGCGCAACCAGTACTTGCGCGCGGCCACCCGGTTCTGGGCAGGCCGGAAGCGGGTGCCACTGAACTGCGCCTGCGCCAGGCCGCGCACCGCTTCGGGCCGCGTGCCATTGAACAGGAAAGTCTCGATGCCCGCGGCCGCCGCCTTGCCTGCCGCCTCCAGCTTGGTGCGCATGCCACCGGTGCCCGCACTGCTACCAGCGTCACCGGCCATGGCATAGAACTCAGGTGTCAGCGCTTCCACGTCCTGGATAGGTTGGGCGTCCGGGTTGACGCGCGGGTTGGCGGTATAGAAACCATCGATATCAGTGGCGATGAACAAGGCATCGGCATCCACCAACGCGGCGATTACCGCAGCCAGGTTGTCGTTGTCGCCCAGCTTGAGTTCATCGACCGAGACCGTGTCGTTTTCGTTGATAACCGGCAGCGCGCCCAGTGCAAGCAGCTCGTTCAATGTGGCGCGCGCGTTGAGGTAGCGGCGGCGGTTGCGCAGGTCGTCGTGGGTCAGCAGCACCTGGGCCACGGGCCGATCAAAAAAGCGCTGCCACAGACCGATCATTTGCGCCTGACCCAGGGCAGCCAGAGCCTGGCGTTCGGCCATTGCCGCGCCGGCGCTAGCCTTGCGATGGATGACCGCGCGGCCTGCGGCAACCGCACCGGAGGAAACGATGACGACCTCGCGACCGTCGGCCAGGCTGGCGGAGACAAACTGGGCCAGGCCGAGTGCGTGCCGCGCGCTCAGCCCCGCACCGTCGGCGGCCAGCAGGCTGCTGCCGACCTTGAGCACGGCGCGACGCCATCTGGGCAACTGTTGCAGTGCGAACGGTGATTCGGAATGGGTCATCTCATGCACTCAATGGGTGTTCCATTCGTAAACGGTGAGCACCGAGGCACCGCTGGTTGCCAGCGGATCGGTGGCCACACAGGCCTGTGCGTCCTCCAGGGAGGCCGCTTGCAGAAGGTAGGCACCCCCGGATTGATCACTGAAGCCGCCCGTCATCTCAAGCCTGCCTGCAGCCCGCAATGCTTCCAGGAAGGCCAGATGCGGCGCAATGACCTCAACGTTGAAGTCGGGCGTGCGCATCGCCATGACCAGATAGCGGGTGGTTGGTTTCAACTCAGTCATCAGCAGGATCCGTAGGGGCGAAGCAAGTCGCGAAACAGAAAAATGGAACCATTCACGCTAACGCCTTTGCAGAAAAGTGCACGTCGCCCATCCGCGAGTCCCGTCCCGAACCAGTCAGCCGACGGTAGACCAGTGCTTGCTCAAACCGGCGCGGACTGCAGCTCAGTCCAGCGGGCGCGCAAGTCCTGCAGCCGCAGGTCGGCTGCAGCACCCGGTGACACGCGTGCAGCCAGGCTCGATTCGGGGCTGCGTCCTTCACCGGCCTGATTGGCGGACGCCGCCGCTGCGCGATAAGCGTCGCGGAACGGCACGCCAGCCACCGCCTGCTCTACAGCAACATCGGTTGCATACATGCCCGAATCCATCGCCGCCCGCATCCGGTCCTGCCGCCACTCAAGATTCGCCAGCAGGTCCGGCAACAGCTCCAGTGCAGAAAGACCACGGCCGAAGCCGTGGAAGATCGCGCCCTTGCTGGCCTGCAGGTCGCGGTGATAGCCCGATGGCAGCGACAGCAGCTGCTCGATCTCGGTGCGGGCCGCCGCCACGCTGGCATGGGTGGCCCGCATCAGCTCGATCACGTCCGGGTTGCGCTTGTTGGGCATGATGGAACTGCCGGTGGTGTACTGCGCAGGCAAGGCGACGAAACCGAATTCGGCGCTGGTAAACAACGACAGGTCCCAGGCCAGCCGGCGCAGGTCAAGGGTGGCGCTTCCCAACGCTTCCAGCGCGGCCATCTCGAACTTTCCGCGCGAGAGCTGCGCATAGATGGGGCTTACCTGCAGGCGCGCGAAACCCAGCGCCCGGGTGCTGTGGTCGCGGTCCAATGGCAGATTGACGCCGTAGCCGGCCGCGGTGCCCAGTGGATTGCTGTCGATCAACCGGTGGGTATCGTTGGCGCGCACCGCGTTATCGATAAAGGCCTCGGCCCAGCCTGCCCACCACATGCCGGCGGAAGACACCACCGCGCGCTGGATATGGGTATATCCGGGCAGCGGCATGCTTTTTTCCGCCTCGGCACGGTCCAGCGCCACCCTGGCGACCTGACGACTGAGAGACGAGAGCTGGGCCAGCTTTTCTTTCAGCCACAAACGCGTGGCGACCAGGATCTGGTCGTTGCGGCTGCGACCGGTGTGGATTTTGCGGCCCGCATCGCCCAGGCGCTCGGTCAGCCGCGATTCGATTGCCGAATGGCAATCCTCGAAGCGTTCGTCAAGCACGAAGACGCCGCTGCGGAAATCATCGCCCAGCACCTCCAGTTCGCGTTCCAGCCCGGCAAGCTCATCGCCCGAGAGAATGCCAATGCGCTGCAACCCCTGCGCGTGCGCCTTGCTGGCCGCAATGTCATGCAGGAAGAATTCGCGATCCAGGATCACGTCGTCGCCAGCCAGGAATTTCTGGATGCGTGCATCCACGGTGACGCCGGGCTTCTGCCACAGCAGGTCGCTCATGCGCCCTCTCCTATCGGGATGCTGGTGAGTTCGTCAAAGCCGAAAGCCAGGTTCAGGTTCTGCATGGCCTGGGTCGCCGCGCCTTTGAGTAGATTGTCCAGGGTAGCCACCACCACCAGTCGTTTGCCACCTGGGGCCAGGGTGAACCCGCCGATCTCGACGCCGTGCTTGCCGGCGATGCGGCTGACCCAGGGCGCTTCATCCATGATCCGGATAAGTGGTTCACCCGCATAGCGGCTGCGGTAGTGCGCGCGGACTTCTTCCAGTTGCGCGGGCTGGTCCAGCCACAGGTTCACGGTCATGCTGATGCCACGAAAATGCGGTGCCACATGCGGCATGAATTCCACCGGCACGCCCAGGTGACGCGAAACCTCGCGCTCATGCATGTGATCGGCCAGCGCATACGGCATCAGGTTGTCGCGCAGCTTGTCCACGTCGTTCTTGTCCGAAGGCGTGGTACCGGCGCCGGAATAGCCGGACACACCAAAGCACTGCGGCGGGCCAGCCAGCCGATCAAGCACGGGCGCGATGGCCAGCTGCATGGCCGTGGCATAGCAACCGGGGTTGCTGATGAGCTTCTGCCCCGCGTAGCTGCCGCGTCTGAGTTCGGGCAAGCCGTAATACCAGTCCTCGCTGAAGCGATGGTCCGCAGACAGGTCCACGATTACGGTGTCAGGCGCGTTGGCCTGCAGCGCCGCGACAATCTCTTCGGACTTGCCATTGGGCAGAGCCAGGATTACTGCATCCATACCCCGCGCGCCAACGGCCTCATGCGCCAGGTTCTCATAGCGCAGGTCACCAACGAATCCCTCGATATGCTCGCTGACCTTCTGCCCCGCCAGTTCCCGCGACGAAACGAAGCCGAGTTCCAACTGCGGATGACGGGCGATAAGTCGTATCAGTTCGGCACCGGTGTGGCCGCGTGCGCCCACCAGTCCCACGGTTTTGCTAGTCGCCATGCGGGCGATCTCCCTGTTGCAGGCGGTGACGCAAGTTGCTCTTTACGCCAGGCCATTCGTTGTCGAGGATGGAAAAAACAACCGTGTCGCGCAGGCTGCCATCGGCATGGCGGCGATGGTTGCGCAGCACGCCGTCCTGCTTGGCGCCCAGGCGCGCAATGGCGGTGCGCGAGGTCTGGTTGAACCAGCTGGTTTCCAGATACACCACCGCGCAAGCCAGCACCTCGAAGGCATGGCTGAGCAGCAGCAGTTTGGCTTCGGTGTTCAACGCGGTTCGCTGCACCCGCGGCGCATACCAGGTGTAGCCGATGCTGAGTTTTGGAATGGACGCATCCAGATCGTAGCAACGGGTGCTGCCGACGATGACGCCACCGGCGTCGCGCACCACAAAAGAAAGCTGCGTGTCCTGCGCTTGGTGGTCCAGCGCGTCCTCCATCCAGGTTTCAACGGCTGCTGCCTTGGGCACGTTGCTGTACCAGAGCTGCGACAGCGCATCACCCTTCAGCGCCGCACGCAGGCCCGGCGCGTGCTCCCGCAGCAGCGGCTCTAGCGAGACATGCGCCCCGACCAGACACGGCGCCTGCCAGTGCCCGGCAAGCTTCGCAGCACTCATGTTGATTCGATCAGGGTAGGCATGCGCGTGCGGCAATGCGCCACGCAGCGTTCGATGTCGGAAAAGGCTTCTATCCCGTACCAGAACACTTTCCACTTCTCCTGTTTGTAGCAGCCATCGGACTCTGCGTAATAGAAGATGTTGACCGGATTGTTATGACGCGAACGCCAGAACAGCTGCGGGTTTTCCTCGCGCATCACATGCCAGACCGCACGGCCCAGTCCTTCACCCTGCGCGTCATCCAGCACCGCGAACTTGTCCAGGTAAGCAAAGCCTTCCTCCTGGGTGAGGATCAGCGCGGTCCGGTAGTTCTCGCTGATATAGATGCGATACGGAATGGTGTTTTCGAAATAGTCGTCGACCAGCCGTTTGGAGAAACTCGATTCGATCAGCCCCCGCATACGGTTCTGGTCTACCCCTGCCCACGAATCGAAGCGCAATACGCGCTCGCCACGGCGCACCAGCGTGCCCGAACCCTTGTGGGTGAACAGCTCCTTGGCCAGTTCGGCGGGCCGGGTGATCGACACCGATGAGGACGGCGGCAGCTTGTCCAGCAGATCCTTGACCTGTTCGATCTTCACCCGCATGCCGCCATTGATCCACGGTTGCGCCATCAGGTGCCTGTATTCGGTGGACAGGTTGATCGAGTCGATGACCTTTCCGTCATCGTCCAGCAAGCCGCCGGTACCGGTCAGGAACACGATCTTGTATCGCTGCAACACCTGCACCAGCTCATTGGCGGCAAAATCGGCATTGACGTTGAGGATCTGCCCGCCCGCCGTCTCGCCCAGGCTGGCGATCACCGGGATCGAGCCGGCCTGCAGGCTGGCCTGTATCGGTGCGAGGTCGACCTTGCGGACCTCGCCAACCAGGCCGTAGACGTCACGGTCCAGGTAGTCGGCCTCGAACACGCCCGACACGATGGATGTCGCCCGCGCGCCGCCGCGCTGCAGCGCTTCCACCAGCCGCAGGTTCTGCGCATGGAACACGCGCCGCACCACCGCCAGTGCTGCCGGCGAGGTGACCCGCAAGCCGTTGACCGTCTGCTTCTCGATGCCCGCCGCGGCCAGCTCCTCGTCCAACTGCGGGCCGGCGCCATGCAGCACGATCGGGGTCAGGCCCACATCCTGCAAAAACGCCAGCGATGAGGTCAGCGCATCCAGGTCATCGCGCAGCACCGCACCGCCCACCTTGACCACCGCAAAACGCGCCGCATCGAGCTGCGAGAAGCGTTTGAGGTACTGGCTGATCTCCTTCGCGCTGGCCATGCTGGAAAGCAGCCGCACGATGGTCTGGCGGGTCTGGATGTCGTGATCGGACGGGGGAATGGTCATGGGTTCTTATCTGAAAACACGGTTCTTGTAGGAGCGACGCAAGTCGCGGCCTGTACATCCTGGTTGGGCTCGTCGGTCACGGCCGACATCGCTGCTACGGCGAGGCGCCCGCCAGAATCCGGACGATCGAATCGACATACCGCTGCAACTGGTCCAGCTCGACACACTCATCGGCGGTATGCGCTTGGGCGATGTCGCCCGGCCCGTACACGATCGCAGTCAGGCCGGCAGCGGAGAACAAAGAGGCCTCGGTCCAGAAATCCACCGCATTGCCGATTGGCAGGTCGAGTGCCTCGGCCAGGTCGCGCGCCTGCAACCGTCGCTCCTCTGCGTTGGCAATGTCGCCCGACGGCAATGGCGGACCGCGAAAGGTTTCCTGGTAACGCTCCACCGCGTCGGCGTGGAGCAATGCACCGAACTGCCTATGCAACTCATCGATCGACATCGACGGCAGCGGCCGGAACCCGAACCGCACCTCGGCGCTGGGCGCGATCATGTTCGCCTTGATCCCGCCTTCCACCCGGCCGATGTTGAAGCGCAGGCCGGTCAATCCGCCAAAGCGTTGATGTGCCTGACCCTCGACAAAGTCCAGCGCGCGGCTGCCCCAGCGCATCGCCTGATGCAGCGCACTGGCCTGCATCGCGTTGGCACCGGAAGCGTGGCCGGCATTGCCCTGGAACTGCATGAGCACCGAGCTGATCCCGCGATGGGCGAGCACCGCCTCGCACTGTGTCGGCTCGGCGACGATCACTTCGTTGAAACCGTGCCCGCTGGCCAGGAACGCCGCGATGCACCGCGGGTCGTTGGCCTCCTCGTCGGTGCTGAACAGGAACGCCGCGTCACCGGTGGTGAGCGCAGCAGCAGCCAGCAGCCCGGCCGCCGCACCCTTGATGTCGCACGCGCCCAGGCCGATGGCGCGGCCGACCGCCACCCGCAGGACGTGCGGATCGGCCGTCCATCCCGGCGACGACGGCACCGTATCCAGATGCACATTGAACACGCGAGTCGGGTTGCCACGAACGGCAAGCATCGAAACTGCACCGTCCCCGTGGTCGGTCACCTCCACCCGGAAGCCCGGCAACTGCGCCCGCAGGTAATCGAATATGCCGCCGGTGCCAATCAGGCGCGGCGGGTTGCGGGTATCGAAGGAAACAAGCGCTTCGAGGTGGCGGAGTACATCGGGGAGCATGGCGTGAACCTGTGATTGGTGCGGGCTGGGCTTCAGTACCGGCAGCTTTTTGTGCCGGGGGACTACTTCTGTCGTAGCGGCGGTCTCAGCCGCGATCACCAACTTTTTCTCGCCTCGGGTCAGGATCGCGGCTGAAGCCGCTCCACCAAGGGCCATATGGATTGACTCGACCGATGGGCTCGACGCGCTACTTGCGGTTGACCTCGGCCCACAGCGTGCTGCTCATGCCAAACAACTTGATGAAGCCTTCAGCCTCGGCCACGCCCCAGTCGGCTGCCTGGGCATAGGTCGCACCCTTGGCGTTGAGGATATGCGGCGAGTCGATCGCCACCGCCGAGACAGTGCCGCCGTGGGTCTCCAGCGTCACCTCGCCGTTGACGGTCGACTGGCTGGAGGCCAGGAACGCCTCCAGGTCGGTCTTCAACGGGTCATGGAAGAAACCTTCGTACACCAGCTCGACCCACTTGCGCGCGACATCCGGCTTGAAGCGGTTCTGCTGTTTGCTCAGCACCGCTTCCTCCAGCGCCCGGTGCGCAACCAGCAGCGCGGTCAGGCCGGGCGCTTCGTAGATGATCCGCCCCTTCAGGCCGATCGTGGTGTCACCGGTGTAGATGCCGCGGCCGACGCCGTAACCGGCGAACAGTCCGTTGAGTTTCGCCAGCAGGTCGTGGCCGGCGATGCTCTCGCCGTCCAGCGTGACCGCCTCGCCGTGACTGAAACCGACCGTCACCCGCAGCGGCTGCGCGGGCCACTGCGCACGCGGCTTGCACCAGCCACTCGCACCCTCGCCCGGCGCCTGCCAGCGGTCGATCTCGCCGCCCGACATGGTCAGCCCCAGCAGGTTTTCGTTGATCGTGTAGGCCTGCTGCTTGGCGCGCACGCCAAAGCCGCGCTCTTCCAGATACTTCTGCTCGTAGGCACGCACTTCGGTGTGCTCTTGCTGGATCTCGCGGATCGGCGCGATGATCTCGTAGTCGCCCAACGACTTCACCGTCAGGTCGAACCGCACCTGATCGTTGCCCATGCCGGTGCACCCATGCGCGATCACCCGCGTACCCAGTTCGTCGCAACGCTTCAACGCGGCATCGACGATCAGGTAGCGGTCCGACACCAGCAACGGGTACTGGCCCTGGTAGCCCTCACCAGCCCAGACAAACGGCTTGACGAAACCGTCCCAAATAGCCGGCCCGCCATCGGCAGTAACGTGCGAGGCGACACCCAGCTCGGCCGCCCGCTGCTCGATGAAGGCACGCTCCTCGTCGTCCACGCCGCCGGTATCGGCGAACACGGTGTGCACGTCCCAGCCGCGCTCTTGCAGGTAGGGCACGCAGAAGCTGGTATCCAGGCCGCCGGAAAAGGCGAGGACGATGGTCTTGTCAGTCATGGAAATTTCTCGGTGGGACGAAATCGGTTAACGGTGGCCAGCCAGGGCCGCCATGATGGCTTTCTGCAC
>JBDSUI010000074.1:0-6712 GCA_039927795.1 Pseudoxanthomonas sp. | reverse complement strand
GGCGTTATCGGCAGCACCGTCTACGCGCGTGCCGACACGCCTGTGCACTCGCTGCTGCACGAAGCCTGTCACCTGATCGTCCTGCCGCCGGAACGGCGCGCGCTGGTACACACCGATGCCACCGACTCCGATGCCGAGGAAGACGCCAGCTGCTACCTGCAGATCGTGCTGGCCGACTTGTTGCCGGGTGTGGGTCGCGAGCGTTTGATGGCGGACATGGACGCCTGGGGCTATTCGTTCCGATTGGGCAGCACACGCGCCTGGTTTGAAGACGACGCCGAGGATGCGCAAGCCTGGCTGCGCGCCCACGGCCTGCTGGCCTGAGCGGGCCGCACGCGATCAGACACACTGGCGGGATGCATCCAGCGATTTCCGGCCAACAACACTGGCAAGGCCTGGCGCTGATCGCGCGCGGCGCCAACCGGGTCTGTGTGCGTGACCCGCATGACCCTGCCGGTGCCTGAAATTCGAACTGTCTGCCAGCCCGCGAACCCGCGTAGGGTTGCGCCAGCGCCTGCGCGGCTGGCTGGGCGCAGGCCTTCCCTACTTTGTCGAGAACCGCAGCGAACTGCGCGCCTGGGCAATGCGCTCAATGGAAAGATCGCCGCCCGTCTTGGCCTGGTCGCAACGCCTGTCGGCAAAGCGCTGCAGTCTGCCCGCGTGCGGCTGGACGATGGCCGCATCGCCCGCAGCCTGTACGCGCATCTGTTCGAAATCACAGCACACGACGCCGCCACACGGTGCGCGGCACTCGATCGCATGGAAACTTGGCTGCTGCATCACAAGGTGCCGCTTTTCGATCTCAACGCCGGCAATTTCGTCGTGGCCAATGCCAAAGGTGCAGTGGAACTGGTCTGCATCGACCGCAAATCCGTCGTCGGTGGCAAGGAGATCCTGCCGTTCTCGCGCTGGTCTCGCGCCTTGATGCACCGCAAGCTGCAGCGCTGTTCACAACGCCTGCGCGAACGGGTCCGCACAGCGCTCGACGGCAAGGTGGCGCTTGCAGGACACACCCAGCCGCACTAGCCTTCCGGTTCCTGCGCATCCGGCGCCCAGACAAGGACCACCTGTGAAGCATCGTCACCTGCTGCTTGCCCTCGCCGTTGGCGCCGGCGTCGCCACCCTGGTCGGTTGCAAGAAGGACGGCGAAGCACCGGTTCCGGCCGGACAGATCGCGGCTCCAAAGGGCGAGACCGCCGACGCCTTCATTGCGCGGGTCAACGACGAACTGCGCAAGTCCTATGCCGAAGGCACCTCGGCACAGTGGCTGTCGGCCACCTACATCAACGACGACACGGCGATGCTGGCGGCCAAGGCCAACGAGCGCTACCTGACCCAGCTCAACGGCTGGATCGAACAGGCCAAGCAGTTCGAAGGCCAGCAGATGACGCCTGCCACGGCGCGCGCCATCCACCAGCTGAAACTGCTGACTTCCATGCCTGCACCCCGCGACCCCGGCAAGCTTGCCGAACTTACCCAGATCGCCACGCGCATGGAAGGCATGTATGGCGCGGGCAGCTATTGCACTGGCGAAGCTGGCAGCAGGCAATGCCGCCAGCTCGGTGAGCTGGAAGATGTGCTGCGCACCAGCCGCGACTACGACAAGCAACTGGACGCCTGGCAGGGCTGGCACAGCGTCGCCCAGCCGATGCGCAAGGAATACACGCGCTTTGCCGAACTGGCCAATGCAGGGGCCAAGGAAATGGGTTTCGCCGACACCGGTGAGATGTGGCGCAGCGGCTATGACATGACGCCGGCTGAAATCGCCACCGAAACCGACCGCCTGTGGGGCCAGGTCAAGCCACTCTATGAACAACTGCACTGCTACACGCGCACCAAGCTGCAGGCCCAGTACGGCCAGGAAAAGGGCCAGGTCAACGGCCTGCTGCCGGCCCATCTGATGGGTAATATGTGGCAGCAGGACTGGGGCAATCTGTGGGATCTGCTGGAGCCGTTCAAGGGTGCGGGCAGCCTGGACATCACCGCTGCACTGGAGCAGCAGGGCAATGCCGATTACGAAAAGATGCTATCGGCTGCAAGCCTGGACACGCAGGATCCGTTCGAGGATGCGCGCACGCGCACCTACGATCGCCTGCTGAAGGAACTGGGTCACGCGGCCACTGCCGAGGAACGTCAGGCGCTGAACCAGCGCGCCTACGACGAAGCAATCACGCGCGTGGCTTCGATCAGGCGCACGGCCGACCTGCAGACTGCCAAGGCCATGACCGAGCGTGCGCAGGATTTCTACACTTCGCTGGGCATGCCCAAGCTGCCGGACAGCTACTGGGCCAAGACCCAGTTCGTCAAGCCGCTGGACCGCGATGTGGTCTGCCATGCCAGTGCCTGGGACATGAACATGGCCGGCGACGTGCGCACCAAGATGTGCATCAAGCCCAACGAGGAAGACTTCACCACCATCTACCACGAGCTTGGCCACCTGTATTACGACCTGGCCTACAACAAGCAGCCGCCGCTGTTCCAGGCCGGCGCCAACGACGGCTTCCACGAAGCCATCGGTGACACCATCGTGCTGGCGATGACTCCCAAATACCTCAACTCCATCGGCCTGGTCGGCACGCCGCAACAAGGTGAGGAAGCGCTGATCAATTCGCAGATGCGCATGGCCCTGGCCAAGGTATCGTTCCTGCCGTTTGGATTGATGATCGACCGCTGGCGCTGGGGAGTTTTCGATGGCTCGATCAAGCCGGATCACTACAACCAGTCGTGGTGGGAACTGAAAGCGAAATACCAGGGAGTTGCGCCGGCCACCGCGCGCGGCGAGGACTTCTTCGACCCGGGCGCCAAATACCACGTGCCCGGAAACACGCCGTATACCCGCTATTTCCTGTCACACATCCTGCAGTTCCAGTTCTACAAAGGCCTGTGCGATGCCGCCGGCTACACCGGCCCACTGTACGACTGCACCTTCTACGGCAACAAGGCCGCCGGCCAGAAGTTCTGGGCCATGCTGGAGAAAGGATCAAGCCAGCCGTGGCAGGGCACGCTGAAGGAACTCACCGGCACCGACAAGGCCGATGCCAGCGCTGTGCTGGAATACTTCGCACCACTGCAGACCTGGTTGAAACAGCAGAATGAAGGCAAGACCTGTGGCTGGGCCGCGCCCGGCCCGGTCACTGCCGATGCCAAGGCTCCGACCAAGCCCTCGGCAGACGCCCCAAAAGGCTGATCTGCAGTCCCGATAGGTGGCAGCAAAGACCGGCGCAAGCCGGTCTTTGTCGTTTCAGACATGGAATGAATTGAGCGCTGGATGGCCACCGTGAAACCGCTGCCCCATGAAAACGCACGGTCACCTGCTGCGCGCAATCTGAAGCGATCGAGGCTATCCGTGCGCGCCTGCCGTTGCCTGCGAATATCAGACCTGTGGCACGGGATCCTGCGACGTGCGCGCAGCTTCCATGTCAGCTTCCAGCTGTTGCTCGAACTGCTCGAAGCTCAATCCCCTGGCTGCCACTTCTTCAGAAGCGGCTGATTTCAGCGCGTCCGACCAGCTCAGTCGCACCGGCGTTCCCTGGGCTTCGTGCAGCAATGCCGCCCGCCGGATCATGGCGAACACATGCGCCGCGCTGGCCGAGCTGCCGGCGATCTGGCCGCCCATTCCCAGCACCCATTCGCCGTCCTGGCGCACGATGCCTGCCAGCAGCACACCTTGCTGGTCGCGTAGCTGCGCATGCGGCTCGATGGGCGCAACAGCGGCCGCGCGTTCACCCGCTTTGGCGGCGCCTTGCTTGCCGGCTTCACGGCGGATCTTGGACTTGATGGACATGGGCTGGGTGCCGTTGTTCGATGACAGAACGCCAGTATCGCCTCAAAGCGGGTTGGGTGACTCCACCGGCACTTTGCCTGCCGGACTGGACGGCGGCTTCATGCACACGCTGCGTTCCCAGCGCCAGAACGCCCAGCCCACCAGCGTCATTGAGGCACTGCCCAATGCCAGATAGAGAGGATCGTGGCTAAGCCACGGCGCCATGGCGCCGGCGACCACTGCGGCCACCACCAGATTGGTGAAAGCCTGCAGGGACGAGCACGCACCCCGCTGTCGTGGGTACATGTCCAGGATTGCCAGGGTCAGAATGGGAAACACCAGCGACACGCCCATGCCGGTCAGGAACAGCGGCAGCACCGCCCATGGAATGGCAAACGTAGCGGCAAACGCGGCGTAGCTGATAAGCAGCACTGCGCCCACGCCTCCGGACACAAAACCCAGGCCGGTAAGCCGGTCGCCGGTCATGCGCCCGGCCGCACGACCGGACAGATAGGCACCCACGATCATGCCGCCAATGGTGGGAATAAACAGCCAGGCAAAATCACGTTCCCCCAGATGCAGGTGTTGCATGATGATCACCGGCGCCGAGGCGATGTAGAGGAACATGCCGCCGAAGTTGAACGACCCCGAGGCCGCCAGCCGCTGGAAGCGCGGATTGAGCGAGATCGACACGTAATCGCGGGCCAGGCTGCGCAGCACCAGCGGCGCGCGTGCGCTGGGCGGGTGGGTTTCGGGGAACCAGGCCCAGGTGGCTGCCAGCAGCAGCGCCGAAAACGCGGTCAGGAACCAGAAGATCACCGGCCATTGGCCCCAGCCCAGAATCCAGCCACCGACGATGGGCGCAATGGCGGGCGCGATGCCGAACAGCATCGACACCTGGCTCATCAGCCGCTCGGCGTCGTCGCCATGGAACAGGTCACGGATCGCGGCGCGGCCGACAATCTGCCCCGCGCCGGCCGACAAGCCCTGTATGGCGCGGAACACCAGCAGGGTCGGCAGATCCGTGGCCATGGCGCAGCCCACCGAGGCCAGGGTGAATACCACCATGCCGCCGATGATCACCGAACGTCGCCCAATGGCATCGGACAACGGCCCGTGCACGATGCTCATCGCCGCGTAGGCAATCAGATAGACGCTGATGGTCTGCTGGATGGCCAGCGGCCCGGCATCAAGCTGCGCACCCATCTGCAGGAACGCCGGGAAGATGGTGTCAATGCAGAACGGGCCTAGCATCGACAGGCCGGCCAGCAGCCAGGTCAGGCGGCGGGTCGAGGTCTTCATGCGCGGGTGGCCATCGGCAGAAGATCAGCAATCATGCGAATTGGTCACGGGTATCGACAAGCCCATCAAGCGGGCCCGCAAGTTTAGGGCATTGCCGCTTTGGTACACCCGATATGCCCGTGTTTTGCTGGCTGACGCAGGCCAGGACCGTAAAACAGCCGTGCAATCTCCGTCCCTGCAGCGGGCCTGCCTGCACGGGCGGTGAGTTGCGGAGGCTATAATCACGGCGCAGCACGCAGTGGAAGAAGTGGTCCGCCCCCAGGGGCCAGGGCCGCTGCCGAAGGCGCAACGCCCGTAATCGCTCAGGCCAGTGACCGCCGCGTGCACACAACTCTGGAGAGATCGGCAGAATGCCGGCGCCGAAGGGGCAAGAAGCAGGATGGACCGCAGCACGCGCCTTCATCCCTTCCAAACTCTCAGGCAGAAGGACAGAGGGGCGCCCCACGTGCGGCTTCGCGCGTGATGCTCTTGTCGAGCACTACCGGACGTTCCTGCCATGTCAAAGTCACCTTCGCCTTCCCTGCGCGACCTGGAACACCATTCGGCTTTTGTCGAACGCCACATCGGCCCCAACGATGCCGAAATCGCGCACATGCTGCAGGTCATCGGCCACGACTCGCTGGATGCGATGACCGATGCCATCGTGCCCGCCAACATCAAGTCACCCGCGCCACTGCGCCTGCCCGAGGCAATCACTGAAGTCGAGGCGCTGGCCAGGATCCGCAAGATTGCAGACCGCAATGAAGTCTTCCGCAGCTTTATCGGCCAAGGCTATTACGGCACCCACACGCCCAACGTGATCCTGCGCAACATTCTTGAGAACCCGGCCTGGTACACCGCCTACACGCCCTACCAGGCGGAAATTTCGCAGGGCCGCATGGAAGCGCTGATCAACTTCCAGACCCTGGTCACCGACCTGACCGGCATGGAAATCGCCAACGCCTCGCTGTTGGACGAGGCCACCGCGTGCGCCGAGGCCATGACCCTGGCCAAGCGTTCGGCAAAATCCAAATCCAACGTTTTCTTCGTCTCCAGACACGTGCATCCGCAAACCCTGGAAGTGCTGCGCACCCGCGCCGAACCGATGGGCATCGAACTGCATGTCGGCGAAGATTCCGAAGCACTGACCCTGGACAGCTACGGCGTGCTGCTGCAGTACCCCGACAGCCTGGGCCACATTGGCGACCACCAGGCGCTGGCTGCTGCCGTGCATGGGCGCAATGGCGTTGTGGCCGTGGCGACCGATCTGCTGGCGCTCACCCTGATCAAGTCGCCCGGTGAGTGGGGCGCGGATATCGTGGTTGGCAACAGCCAGCGCTTCGGCGTGCCGTTCGGCTTCGGCGGGCCGCACGCCGCGTTCATGGCCTGTCGCGACGCCTACAAGCGCTCCATGCCCGGTCGCCTGATCGGCGTGTCGGTCGATGCCGAAGGCAAGCCCGCCTATCGCCTGACCCTGCAGACCCGCGAACAGCACATCCGCCGTGAGAAGGCGACGTCAAACATCTGCACCGCGCAGGTGCTGCTGGCCGTGATGGCCAGCATGTACGCGGTCTACCACGGCCCCGAAGGCCTGACCCGGATTGCCCGCCGCACCCATCGCCTGACCACGATCCTGGCCGATGCCTTGCGCGGGGCTGGCATCGAAGT
>JBDSUI010000073.1:0-3494 GCA_039927795.1 Pseudoxanthomonas sp. | reverse complement strand
CCACGACGGCCGTAAACCTGGCGTTGGCCTTGGCTGCAGATGGAGCGAAGGTCGGGGTGCTGGACGCCGATGTCTATGGCCCCAGCATTCCCACCATGCTGGGCTTGAGTGGCAAGCCAGAGAGCCCTGACAACAAGTCGATCGAGCCGATGCGCGCCTTCGGGGTGGAAGCCATGTCGATCGGTTTCCTGATTGAAGCCGACACCCCGATGATCTGGCGCGGGCCGATGGCGACTTCAGCGCTGACCCAGCTGTTCACCGACACCTTGTGGGGTGACCTGGATTACCTGCTGATCGACCTGCCGCCCGGTACCGGCGACATCCAGCTGACCCTCGCACAGAAGATTCCAGTTGCGGGCGCCGTGGTCGTCACCACGCCGCAGGACATCGCCACGCTGGATGCGAAGAAGGCCCTGGCGATGTTCCAGAAGGTCAACGTGCACGTGCTGGGCATTGTCGAGAACATGGCCGTGCATGTGTGCTCGAATTGCGGGCACGAGGAGCATCTGTTTGGCGAAGGTGGTGGGCAGCGCATGGCCGCGCAATACGGGGTGCCGTTGCTGGGTTCGCTGCCGCTGGACGTCGCCATTCGCGAACAGGGCGATGCGGGCCGGCCGGTAGTGATCGCGGCCCCCGATTCGGCCGTGGCCCAGGCCTACCGGCAGGTCGCCCGCGCCATGGTGGCGCAACTGGCGCTGCGGCCACGGGCTTCCATGCCAATCGCTTCGTCACTGCTCTGAGCAACACGGGCCCAGGCCGGATTGGCCTGAACCCGTCTGCGGTCGTCCGTTAGAATTCACTCCCCCGGCCCGTTGGCCTCTGGAACACACGCATGAGTATCAAGAGCGACCGCTGGATCCGCCGCATGTCCGAAAGCCAGGGCATGATCGAACCGTACGAGCCGGGTCAGGTGAAGCAGGTCAATGGCGAACGCATCGTCAGCTACGGCACTTCCAGCTACGGTTACGACGTGCGTTGTTCGCGCGAGTTCAAGATCTTTACCAACATCAACTCGACCATTGTCGATCCGAAGCATTTTGACAGTGGCAGCTTCGTCGATATCGAGGCCGACTCCTGCGTCATTCCGCCGAACAGTTTTGCCCTGGCGCGCACCGTGGAATACTTCCGCATTCCGCGCAGCACCCTGGTCATCTGCCTGGGAAAGAGCACCTACGCGCGCTGCGGCATCATCGTCAACGTCACTCCGCTGGAGCCGGAGTGGGAAGGTCACGTCACCCTGGAATTCAGCAACACCACCCCATTGCCGGCGCGTATCTACGCCAACGAGGGCGTGGCGCAGATGCTGTTCTTTGAATCAGACGAGGTCTGCGAAACCAGTTACAAGGACCGCGGGGGCAAATACCAGGGCCAGACCGGCGTCACTCTGCCGCGCACCTGACCCGGATCCGTGCAGCGCCGCTGCAGGGACGCGCGCTTGCTGCCCTGCGAAGACCTGTCCAGAGGCGCTGCGACCCCTTGACGTGCCTCCAGCGCCTTCCTGCCGTTTGGCTCAGGGCTTCTGGTAGGTGACGAAGAATCCCTGCAGGTCACCGTTTTCGATATATGGCTCCACGCTGACCACCTTGTAGCCACGTGTCGCAAACGCGTTATGCGCCTTGCTGAGGGTATTGGCCGCGCCCTGGTTGCGGAATCCCCAGCTGGCGTCGACCCAGATGGTGGCTGCGCTCATGTTGCCTGCAACGGCTTCGGCGGCCGATTGCTCTGGCGATTTTCCAAACAGGGCCGCGTGTGCCGGCAAGGTGGCGGTCGCCAGAACGAGTGCAATCAGAAGGTGGCGCATAGGATTCTCTCAGGGTGGTGGATCGGTGTCAGGCGCGGGGCCGGCTGACACTGGCGCCGGATGTTTTAATAGGGCGACAGACCAGCGTTTCATTCAAGCAGCGCGCGCCAATGGCTGATGCGGGCCTCGAGCTCGGCAGGCGCATGCCGTTGCGCGCGGCCACTGCCCCAGACCGGGCCGGGCCATGCCGCGTCGGCCGCATGGCGACCGACCAGGTGCACGTGCAGCTGACGCACGATGTTGCCCAGCGCGCCGATATTCAGTTTGTCCACGCCTGCCTGTGCGCTTACCAGCGTGCCTATCTGGTTGATCTCGGCCAGCAGCAGGCGTTGTTGCGAACCGTCCAGTTGCATCCATTCGGAAACATCAGCAATGCGTGGCACCAGCAGCAGCCAGGGGAAGCGGGTATCGTCCATCAGTCGGACCTGCGAGAGCGGACCCTCGGCAATGAAGGCACTGTCTGCAGCAAGCTGCGGATCCAGTACGAAATCACTCATTGCAGGTGCTCGGCAAAGAACGCCAGCGTGCGCGTGCGCGCGACTGACGCACTGGCTGCATCGAAATCGGCACGCGCATCGCAATTGAATCCATGGCCCGCCGGATAGACATGGGTTTCCATCTGCGGCAGCAGCTGTCGATGCTTTTCGACCATCTCGGGCGGTATGGAGGCGTCGCGCTCGCCGAAGTGGAACATCACCGGGGCCTTCGGCGTTTCCGCCAGATAGGGCAGGTTGCGCGCGCCGTAGTAACTCACCGAAGGCAGTCCCAGTCTTTGCGCGGCCAGCAGTGCCAGCGTGCCGCCCCAGCAATAGCCCACTGTGCCCACCGGCCCGTACGCTTGCAGTGCTTGCGCGGCCGCCGCAGTGATATCGGCTGCTTTCTCCAGACCCAGTCGGGTGATCAGCGCGCGGCCCTTGGCAATGCCGGGCGCGTCGTACCCCAGCTCCACTCCGCGTTCGATCAGGTCGAAGTAGGCTGGTGCCAGGGTGGCATAGCCCTGCTCGGCGAAGCCTTCGGCCAGGCTGCGCACATGCGCGTTCACCCCGAAAATCTCCTGGATCACCACGATTGCGCCGCGCGGACGTTCCGGACCGTCCACTTTCCAGCCCGCGACCGGTCCATGCGGGGTGGCGATATCGATCCAGTGACCCATTTTTACTCTCCGCAGATGCGCAGTGGTGGAGTTTACGGCGAGCGCAAGTTGCGCGCTGTGCAGGTCTGGTTCGTCGCCGGCCCGGCGCGGTAACCACGATGTGCTGAACGTCCCGATGAGATCCGATCCAGGCCCCTGGTGCTGCGGATCAGGCGTAGGACACGCCAATGATGGCGAAGCTGGTGATCCCGGTGGGCAGCGAGGCTTCGAATTCATCGTCGATGCGTTTTTTCAACATGGCGCGGGCCAGCGGCGAGTCGATGCTGATGTAGCCGCGCGGGGCATCGGTCTCGTCGGGGCCCACAATGCGGTAACGCGACAGGGCGCCACTGGCGATGTTCTCCAGCTCGACGATGGCCCCGAAAAACACCGCTTGCGGATCGGCGGGGGCCGTTTCGACCACGCGCAATTCTTCCAGGCGGTTGCTGAGGTAGCGCACGCGCCGGTCAATTTCGCCCAGTTGTTTCTTGCGGTAGTGGTACTCCGCATTTTCCGAGCGATCACCCTCGGCGGCGGCGGCACTGAGCGCTTTTACGACCT
>JBDSUI010000072.1:0-4778 GCA_039927795.1 Pseudoxanthomonas sp. | reverse complement strand
TCGAAGTCAATACCGTGGAGAGCACCCTCGGCCGTGGCGACATCTACGTCACCACCACCGGCAACAAGGACGTGCTGACCGTCGAGCACCTGAGCCACATGAAGGACCAGGCCATCGTCTGCAACATCGGCCACTTCGACAACGAGATCCAGGTCGATGCGCTGAACGCGTTGCCGAACGTCGTCAAGCTCAACATCAAGCCGCAGGTGGACAAGTACACCTTCTCCGACGGGCGCGCGATCTTCCTGCTGGCCGAAGGCCGCCTGGTCAACCTGGGCTGCGCCACCGGCCACCCCAGCTTCGTCATGTCCAATTCGTTCTCCAACCAGACCCTGGCGCAGATCGACCTTTGGGCGAACAAGGACAACTATGAGGCCAAGGTCTACATCCTGCCCAAGAAGCTGGACGAGGAAGTCGCACGCCTGCATCTGGAGAAAATCGGCGTGGTGCTGACCACCCTGACCCCCGAGCAGGCGGCGTATCTGGACGTGGATGTGGATGGTCCTTACAAGCCCGAGCACTACCGCTACTGAGCAACACGAAACGGGCGGCTTCGGCCGCCCGTTTACCTTTCACGTACCCAGGCGAGATCTGACCAGATGGCCGGCATTCCCGTTTCCTTCGAGTTCTACCCGCCCAAGACCGACGAGCAGCGCGCGCAGCTTGATCGCACAGCGGCCAAGCTGAAGGCGTATTCGCCCGAGTACGTCTCTTGCACCTTTGGTGCTGGCGGTTCCACCCTCAGCTATACCTCCGAAACCGTACGCCACCTCAACCAGACCCATGGCTTCGATGCGGCACCGCATCTGTCCTGCGTCGGTGGCAGCCGCGAGGAAATCCGCGAGCTACTGCGCCTGTATCGCGCGCTGGGCTGCAAACGCATCGTTGCGTTGCGCGGCGACTTGCCGTCAGGCATGGGCCATCCCGGCGATTTACGTTACGCCGCCGAACTCATTGAATTCATTCGCGAGCAGCATGGCGACGCCTTCCACATTGAAGTTGGCGCCTATCCCGAGACCCACCCGCAGTCCGAAGACGCATTGACTGACCTGAAACACTTCAAGGCCAAAGTGGATGCAGGTGCCGATGGCGCCATTACCCAGTATTTCTACAACGCTGACGCCTACTTCCATTTCGTCGAGGCCGTGCGCAAGCTTGGCGTCGAGATCCCCATCATTCCCGGCATCATGCCGATTTCCAACTACACCCAGCTCAGGCGCTTTTCCGATGCCTGCGGTGCCGAGATCCCGCGCTGGATCGGCAAGCGCATGCAGGCCCTGGGCGACGACGCAGACAGCATCCGCGAATTCGGTGCCGATGTCGTAGCCGCCATGTGTGACCGGCTGATTTCGGGCGGCGCGCCCTCACTTCATTTTTATACTTTGAATCTTTCCAAGCCAACCATGAACGTGATCGCGCGATTGCGCTGAATACATTCGCTACGCAGCCGCGCATTGTTTTGCAAACAGGTTCATCCACACAGGCGTTTCAACACGCTGCGTAGACATCAGCGGCAACAGCATGCGCACACGTTCCGCTTGCAGGATGTTTGCGTCCAGTGGCATCCAGCGCTGCGTGGCCAGCGATGGCACCGCCAACTACACCAATCGCGCCTGCCCTGCATTTGGCGCCAAAGCCTTGCCGCTTCCTGGCGAGCTGCTGGGCCGCATCGCTGCTGAAGATGCGCGCCATTCCGATTCGTCCACCTCGTCCACGCTGGGCGCGGCTGGCGATGCAATAGGCGCCGTTGCAATGGCCTATACGGCACCTGCAGGTCGTCGTTCAGCGCGGTCGGGTGTCCCCGCAGCAAGCAGCAACTGCGCAACGACCTGCGCGGATCCTTTGCCCTGCACAATGTCGATCATCTGGCCGAAAGCTATCACTGTGTCGGCACCTCCAAGCGCCAGGCACGGCGGCAGATGCTGCAGCTCGAACGCATGGTCGAACTCTCGCTGCAGCAAGCCAGGCTTTTCGATGGTGCAATCAGTCTGGGTGGCATGGACGCACGCGATCCCGATGCGCGCGATGAAGCGCAGCCTGCACGGCCCACGGGCAACCTGCAGCTCATCCTGGCCAAGGGCGCCAGCCTGCATGTGGTTGACCTGGGTGTCACCCGCTACATGGGGCTGCTATTTCGCAAGGATCTGAACCGAACACGCGTGTCCGCTGACGCGATTGCCAGCGCGCGCTTCCCATCGCAGCGACCCAACGGTTAGTCTGGCGGGCGATGCGAATTTCCTCTGCTCTCCTGTTGTTTGTCCTCGGCGCTGCTATGGCCTGGGTTCCTTCTGCAGCCGTTGCCCAGAAGGTGCAGCGCTGCAGCACCATGGACGGCAACACCGTATATACCGACAAGAGCTGTGAGGACATCGGTGCCATGGATCGGCTGCCACGGGTGACCGCAGGCACCAGCGGCTCCGGGGGTATCTATCGGGCCGGGTGTGCACGCACGCTCAGCGATCTGGTGTACCAGATCACCGCGGCGGTGGAAAACAAGGACGTGAACCGGCTCGCCAGTGTTTACCAGTGGAATGGCATTTCCAATGCAAGCGCCAACCGCATCCTCAACAAGCTTGAGACAATCGTCGACAGGCCGCTGGTGGACATCGCACCGGTACGTCCCGCCCCGGCACCGATCCTGGACGAGAACGGTATGGTCCTGGATGAAAACAGTGACGGCTACTACCCGCAGACGGCCCAGCGACAACGTCCGGTGGGGCTGCGCCTGGAGCAGACCTTGAAGAATGGCACCACACCGTCGCGCACGGTGTTCGGCTTGCATCGCAACTACAAGTGTTTCTGGATCACACTGTAGTCGCGCGGAGAACGCGCAGAACGGGTCGCGGCTGTTTGCTGGCACAATGCCTTGGAAATAAAGGAGCAGCGCATGCAATTTCCGGACAAAATCTGGCACAACGGCGTCATCAAACCCTGGGCCGAAGCCACCACGCACGTCATGGCGCATGCCATCCATTACGGCTCTTCGGTGTTCGAAGGTATCCGTGCGTACGAGACGCCAAAAGGCACGGCGATCTTCCGGCTCAATGACCATAACAAGCGGCTGTTCCAGTCCGCCAAGATCTACGACATAGAGATTCCCTACACGTTGGACGAAATGAACGCGGCCTGCCGCGACATCATCCGCGTGAATGGCTTGAGCAAGGCCTATCTGCGTCCCATCGTTTTCCGCGGGTATGGCGGCGTCGGCATTGCGGCGGACACGCCGATTGACGTGGCCGTGGCGGCCATGGAATTCGGGCGCTACCTGGGCGAGGACGGCATGGAGAACGGCATTGACGCCTGCGTTTCCAGTTGGCAACGTTTTGCCCCCAACACCCTTCCTGCCGGCGCCAAGGCAGGCGGCAACTATCTTTCGGGCCAATTGGTGACGCGTGAAGCGCGCCGCCACGGGTATGGCGAAGGCATCGCCCTGGCTTCCACGGGACTGTTGAGCGAAGGCGCCGGCGAAAACCTGTTCCTGGTTTTCGAAGGTGCACTGCACACGCCACCTGCCAGCGCGTCGCTGCTGGCCGGCATCACCCGCAACTCGATCATCCACCTGGCGCGTGACAATGGCATCGAGGTGATCGAGCGCGACATCCCGCGCGAGTACCTGTATCTGTGCGACGAATTGCTGATGTGCGGCACTGCGGCCGAGATCACCCCGCTGCGGTCAGTCGACGGCAAGCCGGTGGGCAATGGCAAGCCGGGGCCTGTTACGCGAAAGATCCAGGATCTGTTTTTTGGGCTGTTCGAGGGCCGTACCGAAGACAGGCACGGCTGGCTCGAGCACCTCTGAGCCGGTTGCCATAACGCCGGCCGGCGCGACGGGTGCGTGTAGAGCCGGGCATGCTCGGCCGCTTCCGAATCTGGTGGAAGAACAGCCGAGCACGCTCGGCTCTACAAATATAAAGAGATCGGCGGGCGGGCTTGCCCGGCAGCTGGCCGCAATCAACCGGCAGTGAACTTCAATGTGGCGATCACGCCTTGCGTTTCGCCCGGGCGCACGCCCACTTGCCAGCCATACAGCTCGCACAGCCGGCTGACGATGGACAAGCCAATACCGCCGCCCTGCGAATGCCCGGCGTGGGTGCCGCGATATCCACGCTCGAACAGGCGCGCGGCATCTTCCGCACTAAGGCCCGGGCCGGAATCCACCACTTCAACGCTGTCAGCCATCAGCTTCACCACTACTTCGCCCTGCAGCGTGTACTTCACCGCGTTGCCGATCAGGTTGCCCAGTGCGACCGAGACGGCCGACTCAGGCGCATCCACGGTCAAGCCGCTTTCGCCTTCCATGCGCAGGACCAGTGGTTTGCTGCCCAACTGCGCGCGGTGGGCATCGAGGAGTTGTTCGGCGACGCGCGCGACCAGCGTATTGCCCTGCCCGCGTTCGTTGCGCGACAGCAGCAACAGGGAACCAATGAGGTCGGTGCATTGCTGCTCCGCACGCTGGATGCGATACAGGCGCTGCTCCATTTTATCGTCCAGCGCCGGGCGCGCCAGCAGCAGTTCGGTGGCGCCGCGGATGACCGCCAGGGGCGTGCGCAATTCATGGCTGACATCGGCATTGAATTCGCGGTCGCGCTGCACGACCTCGGTCAGGCGCGCGGAATAGTCATCCAGTGCTTCCGCCAGCTGACCCACCTCGTCTTCGGGAAAATGCGGTGCCAGCGGCTTCGGATCACTGCTTCCCCGGTAGCTGCGAAGCCGGGTGGCAAGATCGGAGACCGGGCGCATGACCCTGGAAGCAGACCAGAATCCGATGACCAGCCCCA
>JBDSUI010000071.1:0-11274 GCA_039927795.1 Pseudoxanthomonas sp. | reverse complement strand
ACCTTCGTGCTGTTCTATCTGATGACGGTGTTCAACCTGTCCTGGGGCACCGCGCAATTGGGTTACACCCGCGAACAATTCCTGCTGATGCTGATGATCGCAGTGCTGTTTTTCGGCGCGGGCATTCCCGTGTCGGCGTTGCTGGCCGACCGCCACGGGCGGCGACCGGCGATGATTCTGGCCACGCTTGCAATCATCGTGTTCGGGCTTGCCTATGGGCCGCTCTTCAGCGTTGGCAGTGGCCTGGGCGTGTTGTTGTTCCTGATTCTCGGCATGACGGTCACCGGCCTGACCTACGGGCCATGCGGCACGCTGCTGGCGGACATGTTTCCGACCGCCGTGCGGTACACGGGCGCCTCACTGGCCTTCAACCTGGCCGGAATACTGGGCGCGTCACTGACACCTTCCATCGCCACCTACCTGGCCGGAAAGTACGGCGTTTCGCATGTGGGTTACTACCTGGCGGGCGCCGCTTCGTTGACCTTGATTGCATTGTTGCTGGCACCGAAAGCCAGGCCGCAATCCGTGTAGAGCTGAGCGTGCTCGGCTGCCTTTGATTCAACGAATTCTGCGCCGGGAGCAGCCGAGCACGCTAGGCTCTACAAGCGCATCGCGTGTGCCCGTCACCACATTGCATCGCGCAGCTTGTACCACGCCATCGCGGCCACCAGCATGGGCGTGCGCAAGGTGCGACCGCCCGGGAATGGCGCGTGCGGGATCTTCGCGAACAGGTCGAGTCGTTCGGACTGACCACGGATAGCTTCGCAGACGAGCTTGCCGGCCAGGCCGGTGGCGATCACGCCGTGCCCCGAGAAACCCTGGGCGAAATAGACGTTGGGGGTCAGCCGTCCGAAGTGAGGGGCGCGGTTGCGGGAAATGTCGATGTAGCCGCCCCAGACAAATTCCATTTCCACGTCGGCCAGCTGCGGAAACACCGCACGCATGCGGCGGGTCATGGTGCCGCGCAGATTCGGCGGGGGCAGGGTGGAGTAGCTGGCGCGGCCGCCAAACAGAAGGCGGTGGTCGCGGCTGCGGCGAAAATAGTCCAGCGCCCAGTTGGTGTCGGCGACGGCCATGTCGTTGCGAATCAGGGCGCGGGCGCGTTCCTCGCCCAATGGCACGGTGGCGCCGATGTAGGTCCCCACTGGCATGATCTTCGTTTCCAGTTCGGGCGCGATACCGTCCAGCAGAGCGTTGCCCGCGAGCACGACGAAGTCGCACTGCACTTCGCCGTGACTGGTCTTGAACACGGGCTTGCTGCCGCGTACCAGCGTGGTAACCCGGGAATGCTCGAAGATGCGCACGCCTGCGTCCATCGCCGCCCGTGCCAGGCCCAGCGCGTATTCCAGCGGATGAAGGTGACCGCTGTTGGGGTCGAACATCGCGCCCAGGTAGCGGTCGCTGCCCAACTGTTCGCGCAGCTGCTCTCGATCCCACCATTCCACCGGGTAGCCGTAACGCGTGTTGAGGTCTGCGATCGCCGCTTTCACTTCGTGTTCCTGGCGTGGCTTGATCGGCACGGTCGCGTGGCCGTCGCGCCAGTCGCAGCGGATGTCGTGCTTGCGGACACGCTCGCGCAGCCATTGCAAACCTTCGCGCGAGAGGTCGAACATCTTCCGTGCATCTTCAAAACCGACCAGCGCTTCCAGCTTGGCCTCACCGCAGCCGAAGCCGGCGATGGCCTGGCCGCCGTTGCGTCCGGACGCGCCCCAGCCGATGCGCTCGGCTTCCAGCATGACGACCTTGTAGCCAGCTTCGGCCAGCTCCAGTGCAGCGGCAAGCCCGGTGTAGCCGGCGCCGAGGATGCAGACGTCGGCATCGATCCGACCTTGCAGAGCGGGTTGTCGTGGCAACGGCGTGGCGCTGGCCGCGTACCAGCTAGGGGGGTAAGGGGCTTCCGTATTCATGGGGCGCTCCTGCAGGTGCAGGCCTGGCTCACACCGCCCTCAGATACCACTCGTATTCCAGCGTGGTGACCTGGGTTTCGAAGGTCTGCATTTCCTTGAGCTTCTGCTGCCCGTAGACGTGGCGGAATGTCTCGCCGAACTGCTGGCGGATGAATTCGCTGCCCATGAAATCATTGATCGCCTGGCGCCAGTAAGGGCTGCGGATCTCGGTCTGCTCATAGGCATTGCCGACCACCGGCGGACCGGGATCAAAGCGGTTTTCCAGGCCATGCAGCATGCCGGCCAGCACCGCAGCGGTCACCAGGTAGACGTTGGCGTCCGCGCCGGAGATGCGGTGTTCAATACGCGTATTCGCTTGGTTGCTGTGCGGTACCCGCATGGCCACGGTTCGGTTGTTGTAGCCCCAGGCATCGTTGAGCGGAACGAAGGCGTTGAGCACGAAGCGCCGGTAGCTGTTGGCGTGGGGCGCGAACAGCAACAGGCTGTCGCTGGCACTGCGTTGCAGGCCACCAATCGCATGCTTCAGGGTATCGGCCGGGGCGTCGGAGCTGGAAGCGAAAATGTTGTTGCCCGCTTCGTCCAGCAGACTGACGTGGACGTGCAGGCCATTGCCAGCCTGCTCGGCAAACGGCTTGGCCATGAAGCTGGCCTGCAGGCCCTGCTGCTGCGCCACGGCCTTGATCACGCGCTTCAGCATGAGGGCCTCGTCGCAGGCCAGCAGCGCGTCATCGCGGTGCTTGAGATTGATCTCGAACTGGCCTGGCGCGTATTCGGCCACGGCAGTATCGGCTGGAATACCCTGCGCTTTGCACGCAGACGCGACTGCATCGGTGAATCCGCGGTAGTCGTTGAGGTCTTCCATGTAATAGACCTGGGTGCTGTCGCTGCGGCGGCCCGTTACCGGATTCAGCGGCGTGCGCGGCCTGCCGTCGGCATCCAGGTGCGCGTCGAACAGGTAGAACTCCAGTTCCACCGCGACCACCGGCTTAATGCCGCGAGCTGCGTAGCGCTCCAGCACACGCCTGAGCACCTCGCGTGGATTGGCTTCGAACATGCCGCCGCGCGCATCCTCCATCGACAGCAGCAGCTGCGCCATTGGCCGGGGCGACCACGGCACCGGGCGCAGCGAGCCGGGCACCGGGCGACAGATGCGGTCCTCGTCACCGATGTCGTAACCCAGCCCGGTTTCTTCCACCGTGTTACCAGTGATGTCGGTGGCGACCAGCGACATGGGCAGGCACACGCCGTCGGCGTAGACTTTTTCCAGGGCGTCGCGGCTGATGCGCTTGCCACGCAGTAGTCCGTTCATGTCGGGCAGCAGCAGGTCGATGAACTCACAGTCGGGCAGCTGCTCAAGCACGGTGGCATCAGCGCCGGAAAGAGGGGAGTGCGAGGCGTCGGGCGAATCAGGATTACAGGTCATGGGGTGTCCCCGGCGAGTCACGGGCAGCTTAGCAGAGACCCCGGACCGTCAAGAATACTCAACGCGTTTGCCTTGGCTTGGCGTGGTAAGCATCCAAAACGGGTGCGCGGTCGCACCAATGAGGGGATGCCCGTGGCTGAGGCGTGAACCGTGTTGTAAAAATAAAACGGGCAGGTTAAGTTGCTGCAGGTTTTTTTTGAGCGGCACCCATGGCCAGCCTTCCACTGGTCGGCCTTCCCACCGACCGTAAACAAATCGGTCCACATCCCTTCCTCGCGGTGGGCGAGAAATATGTGCGCGCGCTGGTGGAAGGGGCGGGCGCGATACCGCTGCTGCTGCCCGCGCTGCAGCCGGCGCTGCCTGCACATCAGTTTCTGGAACAATTGGACGGACTGTTGCTGACTGGAGCGGTCAGCAACATCGAGCCCCACCACTACAGCGATGAGCCCAGCTACGAAGGCAATCTGCACGACCCCGCGCGCGATGCCAATACCCTGCCGCTGGTGGCGAGGGCGCTGTCCATGGGCTTACCGGTGCTGGCGATCTGTCGTGGCTTCCAGGAAGTGAATGTCGCCTTGGGCGGCAGCCTGTACCAGAAGGTGCACGAACAGCCCGGTTTCCTGGACCATCGGGAGAATCCGGAACAACCGCTGGACCGGCAATACGCGCCGGCGCATGCAGTGACCTTCGAGCCGGGGGGGCTACTTGCCCGTATCGCTGCTGCGCCCTCGGCCCAGGTCAACTCACTGCACGGGCAGGGGGTCGCACGGCTGGGCAGGGGCCTGAAGGTCGAGGCCGTGGCACCGGATGGCCTGATCGAAGCCTTTTGCCACGAAGGTCCCGGCTTCATGCTGGGGGTGCAGTGGCATCCGGAATGGCAGGTCAGCGAAAATCCCTTCTACCTCGGCATATTCAAAGCCTTCGGCGATGCCTGCCGGGTGCACGCCGCCCAACGCAAGCATGCAAAGTGAACTCATGAGCCAACGCCCGACCCGCAAGAAAGACGCCCCCGAGAAGCCCGAAAGTTCGCTGCGTCGCTGGCTCAAAGAGCGCCACATCACCGAGGTCGAGTGCCTGGTGCCTGACATCACCGGCATCGCACGCGGCAAAATCATTCCCGCCGACAAGTTTTCGCACGACTACGGCACGCGCCTGCCCGAAGGCATCTTCGCCACCACCGTCACTGGCGACTACCCGGATGACTATTACGAACTGACCTCGCCTTCGGACTCGGACATGTTCCTGCGTCCTGATCCGGACACGGTGCGCATGGTGCCGTGGGCCGCCGATCCCACCGCGCAGGTGATCCACGACTGTTTCACCAAGGACGGCAAGCCACACGACCTGGCTCCGCGCAATGTATTGCGGCGCGTGCTTGAAGCCTACGCAAAGCAGGGCCTGACCCCGGTGGTGGCGCCTGAGCTGGAATTTTTCCTGGTGCAGAAAAATACCGATCCGGACTTCCCGCTGTTGCCGCCCGCAGGCCGTTCCGGCCGCCCGGAAACCGCGCGCCAGTCGTATTCGATCGATGCCGTCAACGAGTTCGACCCCATCCTGGACCTGATGTACGACTACTGTGATGCGATGGAACTGGATGTGGATACGCTGATCCACGAATCCGGCGCGGCGCAGCTGGAGGTCAACTTCACCCATGCCGATGCGCTGTCACGTGCCGACCAGGTGTTCCTGTTCAAACGCTGCATGCGTGAGGCGGCGATGCGTCACGGCATCTACGCCACCTTCCTGGCCAAGCCCATGGAAAACGAACCCGGCAGCGCCATGCACATCCACCAGAGCATGCTGGACGCGAAGGGCAACAACGTATTCCGCGGCAAGAGCGAAGGCAAGCAGAGCGCGACCTTCGGCCACTACCTGGGCGGCCTGCAGAAGTACGTGCCCATGGCGATGGCGTTCTTCGCCCCCAACGTGAATTCCTATCGGCGCCTGGCCCTGGGCCAGGTCGCGCCGATCAATGTGCAGTGGGGTTACGACAACCGCACCTGCGGGCTGCGCGTGCCCATGGATACGCCCGAGAACACGCGCGTGGAAAGCCGCTTTGCAGGTTCCGATGCCAATCCCTACCTGGCCATGGCCGGCACGCTGGCTTGTGGGCTGCTCGGCATGCAGGAAAAGCTCAAGCCCACCGCGCCGCTGTCCAGCAGCGCACAGGACGTGGGCTTTGAACTGCCGCGTTCGCTGGGCGAGGCGCTGGACGCACTTGAAACCTGTGAGCCGTTGCAGGAGCTGCTGGGCGCCCGCTTTGTACGCGCCTATGTCTCGGTCAAGCGCAAGGAATACGAAACCTTCTTCCGGGTGATCAGTTCCTGGGAGCGGGAGTTCTTGCTGTTGAATGTGTAGCCAACCAGCGTAGGAGCGCCCCATGGGCGCGAGCTGTTCGCGACATTATCAAGCGCTCGCGCCCATGGGGCGCTGCTACGAAATGCAACCGGAGTTTTCATGGACCAGATCGACATCCGCGCCCTGCAGCAGCTCGACGCCGAGCACCACCTGCATCCATTCAATGACAATGCCGCGCTGGCACAGAAGGGTACCCGCATCCTCAGCCGTGGCGAAGGCTGCTATGTCTGGGACGTGGAAGGCCACAAGCTGCTGGATGCTTTCGCGGGCCTGTGGTGTGTGAACGTCGGTTACGGCCGCAAGGAACTGGGCGAAGTGGCGTCGAAACAGATGACGCAGCTGGCCTACTACAACAGCTTCTTCCAGTGCACGACCGAACCCACCATCCTGCTGGCCAGCAAGCTGGCCGAAATCACCCCGGGTGATCTCAACCACGCCTTCTTCACCAACTCCGGTTCCGAGGCCAACGACACCATCCTGCGGCTGGTCCGGCATTTCTGGGCGGTGCAGAACCAGCCGCAGAAGAACATCTTCATTGGCCGCCACAACGGCTATCACGGCACCACCATGGCCGGCGCGAGCCTCGGTGGCATGGCCGGCATGCACAAGCAGGGTGGCCTGCCGATCCCCGACATCCACCACATTGATCCACCGTTCTGGTTTGCCGATGGTGGCGACCTGGACCCCGACGAATACGGCCTGGTCGCGGCACGCCGGCTGGAAGCGAAGATCCTGGAACTGGGGCCCGACCGCGTGGCCGCCTTCATTGGCGAGCCCATCATGGGCGCGATCGGGGTGTACATCCCGCCGCTGACCTATTGGCCCGAGATCGAACGCATCTGCCGCAAATACGACGTGCTGCTGGTGGCCGATGAAGTGATCTGCGGCTTCGGTCGTACCGGTGAATGGTTCGCTGCCGACTACTTCGGTTTCATGCCGGACGTCATGACCCTGGCCAAGGGCATCACCTCCGGCTACATCCCGCTGGGCGCGGCCATGTTCAATGACCGCGTCGCCGGCGTGCTGGCCAACCAGGGTGGCGAACTGGCCCATGGCTGCACGTATTCGGGCCATCCGGTGTGCACTGCCGTGGCACTGGAGAACATCCGCATCCTGCAGGACGAGAAGATCATCGAGACCTGCAAGCAGGACACCGCGCCGTATCTGGCCAAGCGCTGGGCCGAGCTGGGCGAACACCGCCTGGTGGGCGAGTCACGCATCGCCGGCATGGTCGGCGCGCTGGAACTGGTGCCCGACAAAACCCGGCGCGCATTCTTCGATGATCGCGGTACAGTGGGGCAGCTGTGTCGCGACAAGGCGCTGGCCAATGGGCTGATCCTGCGTGCCACCTACGACGCCATGCTGCTGTCACCTCCCTTGATCATCAACCGGACCCAGATCGACGAGCTGTTCGAGAAGACCTGGAAGGCATTGAACGAAACCGCCGCCGAGCTGGGGATGTAGTCAGAGAAGTGGGTCAATGCAGCCCGCATCTTGCGGATCTGGAAAGCCAACAAGCAAGTCCTTTTGGACCATTGGGAGAATGCGATGAAGCTGCGAATGCTGGGTGCAATGATCGCCGCCGCTACGCTGGTTGCGTGCGGTGGCAAGTCCGGCGACACGGCCACAACGGCCGCGGCTGGCGGGGGCGAGAAAATCGTCAATGTCTTCAACTGGTCGGACTACATCGCCGAGGACACCAACGAGAATTTCGAAAAAAAGACCGGTATCAAGGTCACCTACGATGTGTTCGACAGCAACGAGATCCTGGAGACCAAGCTGCTGGCCGGCACCAGCGGCTATGACGTAGTGGTGCCAACCCTGAACTTTCTGGGTCGCCAGATCCAGGCCGGCGTGTTCCTGCCGCTGGATAAATCCAGAATTCCAAACATGGCCAATCTTGACCCTGCGCTGATGAAGCGCCTGGAGTCACAGGATCCGGGCAACAAATACGCGGTGCCCTATATGCAGGGCATCACCGGTATCGGTTACAACGTCGACAAGATCAAGGCCGTGTTCGGCACGACCGAGGTGACCAGGAGCCTGGACCTGGTGTTCAAGCCTGAAAATATTTCCAAACTGAAGAGCTGCGGGGTAACGTTCCTGGATACGCCGTCGGAGCTGATCCCGATCACCCTAAATTACCTGGGCGAAGATCCAAACAGCACCGATCCGGCGGTGATCAACAAGGCTGCCGCACTACTGAAGCGCATCCGCCCCTATGTCAGCAACTTCCATTCCTCGCAATATATCGACGCGCTGGCCAATGGTGACATCTGCCTGGTGGTGGGCTGGTCGGGTGATGTGATCCAGGCCAAGGACCGCGCCGCCGAGGCCGGTAACAACGTCAATATCGCCTTCTCCATCCCCAGGGAAGGCGCGCCGATCTGGTTTGACATGCTGGCTATTCCCAAGGATGCCAAGCACGTCGAACAGGCCTATGCCTATATCAATAACCTGCTGGACCCGCAGGTGATGGCCAACAACTCCAACTTCATCAGCTACGCCAACGCCGTGCCCAAGTCCCGAGAGCTGATGGACAAGAGCATTGCCGATGACGCGAGCATCTATCCGCCACCTGAAGTGATGGCGACCTTGTTCGACTTTGCCATTATTCCGCCGGAAGTGGACAAGCTTTACACCCGTATCTGGACCGAGTTGAAGACCGGCAAGTAGCTTCAGTGCAGCAAAGTGTGAAGTCGCGCGGTTGCGCTGCCGCTGGCAAAGGAAACAGGATGTCCTTTACTTGGCAGGCTGGTACTTGGCAGGCATGTTGCCGCCGACGTCATCTTTCACGCCGCGCCACGCGGGCGGCTCAACCACTTGACCGGGGATGCACATGGTGTCGGAGCAATTGAACGGGACGCAGAATGGCAAGGGCAGCGAGGACTACCTGCGCATCGTTGACGTGCGGAAGGAATTCGACGGCTTTGTTGCGGTCGAGGACATTGACCTGTGTATCCGCAAGGGTGAGATCTTCGCCTTGCTGGGTGGGTCGGGCTGCGGCAAATCAACCTTGCTGCGCTGCCTGGGCGGGTTCGAGAAGCCCACCTCCGGCAAGATCTATCTTGATGGCCAGGTGATGAACGATCTGCCGCCTTACGAGCGGCCGATCAACATGATGTTCCAGTCGTATGCGTTGTTCCCGCACATGACCGTGGAGCAGAACATCGCCTTCGGCCTGAAGCAGGATGGCCTGCCCAAGGATGCAATCAGGCAGCGCGTCGAGGAAATGCTGGCGCTGGTGCAGCTGGGAAAGCTGTCCAAACGCAAACCGCACCAGCTGTCGGGTGGGCAGCAGCAACGCGTCGCTCTGGCGCGGTCGTTGGCAAAGGGGCCGAAACTGCTGCTGCTGGACGAACCGATGGGCGCGCTGGATAAAAAGCTGCGCTCCCAGATGCAGCTGGAGCTGGTCAATATCATCGAAACCTCCGGCGTGACCTGCGTCATGGTGACCCATGACCAGGAAGAGGCCATGACCATGGCCACGCGCATTGCGCTGATGGATTCCGGGCGTATCCGCCAGGTCGGCACGCCGGATGAAATATACGAGGCGCCGACCAGTCGCTTCGCTGCCGAGTTCATCGGCTCGGTCAACATGTTTCTGGGCAAGGTCGAAGAGGACATGGCCGACTACGTCACCATCGTGACCCCATCACTTGATGTCGCCATTTACGTGGGCCACGGTATTTCCGGATTCGAAGGCCAGGAAGTGTCGTTTGGTGTGCGTCCGGAGAAAGTGCAGATCAGCAAGGAAGAGCCCGCCCAGCACTACAACAAGGCATGCGGAAAGATCGAGGACATCGCCTATTTCGGCAGCCATTCGGTATTCCATGTGCGCCTGCCCAGCGGCTACACGTTCATGGCCAATTTTGCCAACCAGCAACGCTGGGCCAGCGAAGGTATGACCTGGGGTGATGAGGTCTGGGTGTCATGGGGCGACAACGAAGGCGTGGTACTGACCTCATGAACACCACGCTGCCCAAGAGCACCTTGCCCAGCAATACGCGGGTCGGAAGCGCCCTGGTCAGAAGCCGGTTGCTCCGCGCTGTGCTGCCGCATCCGCGCTGGGCGGTGATCTCCATTCCCTACCTGTGGCTGCTGATCTTCTTTGCGATTCCGTTCCTGATCGTACTGAAGATCTCGTTTTCCAGGCTGGCCATTGCCATGCCGCCGTACACGCCGATCCTGGAGTACGTAGACAACGCGGTTTCGCTGAAATTGAACCTGAGCAACTACATTGGACTGTTCACCGATTCGCAGTACGTGCAGGCCTACCTCAGCTCGATCAAGATCGCCGCCATCTCCACGTTGCTGGCGTTGCTGATCGGTTACCCGATGGCTTATGTGATTGCAAAACTGCCGCCCTCGGCGCGCAACATCGCAATGATGCTGGTGATTCTGCCGTCGTGGACCTCGTTCCTGATCCGTGTCTATGCCTGGATTGGCATCCTCAAGCCCAACGGCCTGCTCAACGAGGTGCTGCTGAAGCTGCACCTGATCAGTGAGCCGCTGCAGATCTCCAACACTCCCACCGCCGCCTACATCGGTATCGTCTACTGCTACCTGCCGTTCATGGTTCTGCCGCTGTATACCAACCTGGTCAAGCATGACCAGCGTCTGCTGGAAGCCGCGTACGACCTGGGCGCGAAACCGTGGAAGGCGTTCCTGACCATTACCTTGCCGCTGTCCAAGGCCGGCATCATCGCTGGCTGCATGCTGGTCATGATTCCGGCGGTAGGCGAGTTCGTGATTCCCGAGTTACTGGGCGGTCCGGACACGTTGATGATCGGGCGGGTGCTGTGGAACGAGTTCTTCAACAACCGGGACTGGCCAACGGCTTCGGCGGTGGCGATCGTGATGCTGCTGTTGCTGATGATCCCGATCCTGATTTTCAACCGCGTGCAGCAAAGCGAGATCGAGGGGAGGCTGACATGAGCGGCTTCATCAAGCGCTGGCCGACCTGGCTGGTGCTGGGGCTGGGATTTGGTTTCCTGTATCTGCCAATCCTGGTGCTGATGTTCTATTCGTTCAATGAGAGCAAGCTGGCCACGGTATGGTCGGGTTTCTCGCTGAAGTGGTACGGCAAACTGTTCCAGAACGAACAGATGCTGGGTGCCGCCTGGATCAGCATCAAGATCGCCTTCTTCACCGCGACCGCCGCGGTGATTCTGGGAACCCTGGCGGCCCTGGTGATGACACGCATGCGCCGCTTCCCCGGCAAGACGCTGTTCGGTGCGCTGATCACCGCGCCGCTGGTGATGCCAGAAGTGATCCTGGGGCTGTCGGTGTTGATGCTGTTCATGTCGCTGGGCAGCGTGATCGGCCTGGCGCCGCGGGGCGTCGTGTCTATCTGGATCGCACACGTCACCTTCACCCTGGCCTTCGTCACGGTGGTGCTTTCCTCGCGCATGGCCGAGCTGGACAAATCGCTGGAAGAAGCAGCGATGGATCTGGGCGCGAATCGGGTCAAGGTGTTCTTCCTGATCACCTTGCCGATCATCGCCCCGGCCATGATCTCCGGCTGGCTGCTGGCGTTTACCTTGTCGCTGGACGACGTGGTGGTGGCCAGTTTCGTCTCCGGAC
>JBDSUI010000070.1:0-5405 GCA_039927795.1 Pseudoxanthomonas sp. | reverse complement strand
ATCGTCAGCGCGATGAGATCGATCGCCAGCAGCGCAATGAAGACACGGCCATTCCCTCGCCGTTCGACTATGCCGGCGTGCGTGGGCTGTCGTTCGAGGCGCTGCAGAAACTCGAACTCGTGCAGCCGCAGACGGTGGGCCAGGCGCAGCGGATTCCCGGCATGACCCCAGCGGCGATTTCCCTGCTGCTGGTGCACCTGGCGCGGGCCCGTCGCAGTCGCATGGCCTGAGTCCCAGGCGCAGTCCGGAAGCGCTCAGCATGGCCACGGTGTTGCGTGGCCACCAGATCGAGCACTGTTTCATCGTGCCGCCCGGCTGGACGGCCAGGACGCGGGTAGAAAAGATGCACTGCGCAACGAAATCGGCGCAGCGCACGTTGGCCACTTCCCAGACTTCTGGCCGGCGTTGGTATTTACCACCGATGCCGGCTTTAACGACACCGCCGTATTGGTCTGGCGGACTGTTGCCCGCTTGTGCTGCGAACTGCTGGGTCAAGTCGGGAACCAGGCGGCGCACCCTATGTAACGGTGAAAGTGCGCCCGCGCGCGCGCCTGAATTGCCATGCCGACTTCAGCTCATTTCAGTCGACGCCCTTGGCCCGTGCGAACGCGGCCGCCAGCGCGTTGTTGGCTGGTGCTTGTTGCGGCTTCACGGCAGCGGCCGCAGGCTTTGCACTGCGTTGCGGGCCGCTGCGTGGCGGGCCGCTACGTTGCGAGGCTGGGTCGCGCCTTGAATTTTCCTGTGGCGCTTTGGGCGCAGGCACATCGTCCAGGCGTCGCGTCAAGGCGATGCGTTTGCGCGGAATATCGATTTCCAGCACGCGTACCTTGATGATATCGCCGGCTTTGACCACCTCGCGCGGGTCTTTCACATAGGTGTCCGACAAGGCCGAGATATGTACCAGGCCGTCCTGGTGCACGCCGATATCGACGAAGGCACCAAACGCGGCCACGTTAGTGACCACGCCTTCCAGGATCATGCCGACCTTGAGGTCCTTGATCTGCTCCACGCCTTCGGCGAAGCGCGCGGCCTTGAACTCGGGACGCGGATCGCGACCGGGTTTTTCCAGCTCCTTGAGAATGTCGCGCACGGTTGGCACGCCGAATTTTTCGTCGGTGAACGACTCTGCCTTCAAGCTCCGCAGGTAACTGCTGTCGCCGATCAGTTGCTTCACTGCGCGGCCGCTGTCCTTGACGATGCGCTCGACCACCGGATACGCCTCCGGATGCACCGAGGACCCATCCAGTGGTTCGTCGCCATCGGCGATGCGCAGGAAGCCGGCGCATTGTTCAAATGTCTTCTCGCCCAGGCGCGGTACTTTCAGCAGCTCGCGCCGGCGCTTGAACGGTCCATTCTGGTCGCGGTGCAGCACGATGTTTTCGGCTACCGCAGCAGACAATCCGGATACCCGGGAAAGCAGCGCTGCCGAGGCGGTATTGACGTGCACACCGACTGCATTGACGCAGTCTTCCACGCGCGCATCCAGGGCGCGGGCCATGCGGTAAGGATCCACATCATGCTGATACTGACCCACGCCAATGGCCTTGGGCTCTATCTTCACCAGCTCGGCCAGCGGATCCTGCAGGCGCCTTGCAATCGACACTGCGCCACGCAGGCTCACGTCAAGATCGGGGAATTCCTTTGCAGCCAGCGCCGAGGCCGAATACACCGAGGCACCTGCTTCGCTGACCACCAGCTTCTGCAACTTCAGTTGCGGGTGTTGGGCGATGACTTCGCCAGCCAGCCGGTCGGTCTCGCGCGAGGCGGTGCCATTGCCAATGGCAATCAACTCCACGCCATGCTGCGTGCACAACTTGCCCAACGCATGCAGCGACTGCTCCCACTGCTTGCGCGGTTCGTGCGGGTAAATGGTGTCGTTGGCGACCAGCTTGCCGGTGCCATCAACCACCACCACCTTGACGCCGGTGCGGATGCCCGGATCCAGCCCCATCACCGTGCGCGCGCCGGCCGGCGCCGCCAACAGCAGGTCCTTCAGGTTGTCGCCGAAAATGGCAATGGCTTCGGCCTCGGCTTTTTCGCGCGCCTGGCTGAAAAGATCAAGCAGCAGGTGCAAGTGAAGCTTCGCCCGCCAGGTCATCCGCGCGCTGTCCAGCAGCCAGCGGTCCGCGGCGCGGCCCTGGTCGCTGATGCCGGCATGCAGGGCCACGCGCCCGTCACCGTAAAGATGCCCGGCCTCGGCGTCCTTGCCCGGATCAAGATCCAGGTACAGGATTTCTTCCTTGCGGGCGCGGAACAGCGCCAGCAACCGATGCGAAGGAATCCGCGCCAGCAGCTCGCTGTGTTCGAAATAGTCGCGGTACTTGGCCCCGGCCTCTTCCTTGCCTTCGGCCACGCGCGCGCGGATCACCCCTACGTCAAACAGCCAGTTGCGCAACTCGCCCACCAGCGTCGGATCCTCGCCCCAGCGTTCCATCAAAATGGCGCGCGCGCCATCCAGCGCCGCTTTTACATCGGCCACGCCTTTTTCCGCATCCACGAAGCCGGCGGCGAAGGCCTCAGGCACCTGGGCAGGATCGGCCAACAGGCCATTGGCCAGCGGTTCCAGGCCGGCTTCGCGTGCGATCTGCGCGCGCGTGCGGCGCTTGGGCTTGTAGGGAAGATAGAGATCTTCCAGCCGCGCCTTGCTGTCAGCCGCTTCGATGTCGGCGCGCAGTTCGGCGGTCAGCTTGCCCTGTTCGTCGATGCTGGCCAGCACGGTGGCGCGACGGTCTTCCAGCTCACGCAGATAGCTCAGGCGCATTTCCAGGTCGCGCAGCTGGGTATCGTCCAGGCCACCGGTGACTTCCTTGCGGTAGCGGGCAATGAAGGGAACGCTGGCGCCTTCATCCAGCAGCGCAATGGCGGCCAGCGCCTGCGCCGTCTGCGCACCGATCTCGGCGGCAATGGTGCGGGCGATCTGTTGGGCAAGTTGCTTGTGGTGTTGCATGCGTCCAATCGTTGTCAGAAAGTCGAATCCCGATTGTGGCGATGTCGGTGACGCGATGTAAGCCGTTGACAAGTGGCGTTATCCTGACGCCATGCACCGATTCCTGATCCCGTGTCTGCTGCTGTTGTCTGCCTGCAGCGAGCCTGCGCCGCCGATCGCGCCCTCGCCCTCGCCCGCGACGTTGGCGCTTGCCCCCCGCGTGGTGGACGAGTGGCCACTGCCGCTGGTGGCCAGCGCCGCACAACCTGACCTGGTCAAGACCGCTGATGGCCGCCTGCTGCTGTCCTGGATTGAGATTGCGGGAAATGGACATGCGCTGAAGTTCGCCGCCTTTGCTGACGAGAGCTGGAGCGCGCCACGGGAAATCGCGCGCGGTGATGACTGGTTCGTCAACTGGGCCGATACGCCGCACCTGCTGGCGACCGAGGACGGCGCACTGTGGGCGCAGTGGTTGCGGCAATCGGCCAGCGCCACCTACGCCTATGACGTGGTGCTGTCGCGATCGGGCGATGGTGGCGCTACGTGGTCGCGCGCGGTCACCGTCAACAACGATGGCACGCCGACCGAACATGGTTTCGTCTCGCTGTGGCCGCAATCACGCCAGTCGGTGGGCATCGCATGGCTGGATGGCCGCAATACGGTGGGCGGCGGGCATGCCGCGCATGCCGGACACGGCGCAGGCGCCATGGCCTTGCGCGTGGCGAACTTCGATGCGGCGCTGAACAGATCAGCCGAGACCGAGTTGGATGCACGCGCCTGCGACTGCTGCCAGACGGACGCGGCCATGACCGCGCGCGGCCCGCTGCTGGTCTACCGGGACCGCGACAGCGAGGAGATCCGCGACATTGTCGGCACGCGTCTGCACAACGGCGCCTGGACGTTGCCGCGCAAGGTCCGGGATGATCGCTGGAAGATGCCGGCCTGCCCGGTCAATGGCCCCGCGCTGGTGGCGAAAAATAGTGACGCGTGGGTAGCCTGGTACACCGCCGCAGGCGATATGCCCAAGGTGCAGGTGGCGCATTCTTCCGATGCCGGCGACCACTTCGCCGCGTCGGTCGCGCTGGATCACGGCGTGGCTGTGCAGGGACGGGTCGGCATTGCCATCGATGCCGGCGAGGTCTGGGTCAATTGGACGCGCGAGGACGCCGGTGGCCAGTCGCTGTGGCTGACTCGCCACAGCGCCAACCTGGGCAAGGAACTGCAGCGCGTGCAGGTCGCGGCGCTGCAGGGGCGCGGGCGCGCCACCGGCTTTCCGCAGATGGCCGTTGCCAACGGCGTTGGTTACCTGGTGTGGACGGACGTGGTGGATGGCAAACCAGTACTGCAGGGGGCGCGACTGGGCGCGAAGCCCAGGGCGGGAGCCGCGTCGCCGCCGGGGCGCTGAGGCGGAATCTATCCTGGTCGCAAACGGCAACGGCTTGCCCGAGGCGCGTGAGCCTGCGCTACTTTTCCTTGCGCCAGTTCACCGAGCCGCGTGTTTCCACCGTGCTCGATTCGATTTCCACATCAAAGCCCTTGCGCAGCAGGTACTTGAGGGTGATTGCGGAACCGCCACCGACAATCGACACGCCGTAGCTGACATAGAGCTTGGGTGACAGGTATTTGCCCACGCCGAAGACTGAACTGCCCAAGGTGCGTGATTCGAGCATGCCGGCATCGTCCAGGCCGATGCTCGCGCCCAGCTGCGAGGCCAGCAGGCCGGCGCCGGCGTTCAGCGCGGTGGAGGCGGCATTGATCTTCTGGCTCTCATCGCTACTGGCGGTATTGAGTGAACGACCCAGCACCAGATAGGCCAGCGCAGCGGATTCTTCCATGCTCGGGTTCGACCAGATGGTGGCCTTGGGACTGCTGGCGCGGCCACTGACATCGATGCCGGCCGTAACCCCGGCGCTGACGACCTCGCGTTCGGCGCGAATATTGATGCGTGGATTGGAAACGGCCGTATTGCTCCACAGCAGTTCGCCACGGGTGATCCGCAGTTTCTGCCCGTAGGCGGTATAGCGGCCGTCCACGTCCAGGCGTCCACTGGCGAGCATTTCCCGGCCCACCCGCGACCGCACGTTCAGGGTGCCGGCCAGCTTGCCGTCCAGGCCGTAGCCGTTGAGCTGCACGTCATTGCCCAGGGTGATGGCCATGTCCAGGTCCAGCGGCGAGCCTGGCGTGCGCTCCGGATCCACCGGGTCCAGCACCACCACGTCCTCGGAGACCGAGACGCCGTCGTCTAGTTTCTCGATGTCGATTCTGGCTTCCGGCACGACCACCTGGCCGCGTACCTGGATGATGTTGTTGGCGAAACCGACCTGCAGGTTGGGCGAAGCCACCGCATGCAGCTCGGTGGTATCGGCAATCAGGAAATCCTTGCCGCGCACGTTGAACTGCAGGGGCGCGCCTTGTACTTTCCAGTCCAGGCGGCCATCCACTGCCAGCGTGCCACCATTGGCAGTGCCGCCGGTGGAAG
>JBDSUI010000069.1:0-21734 GCA_039927795.1 Pseudoxanthomonas sp. | reverse complement strand
GCCACCGCGAGCTGTTGTATCTGTTCGAGGCCAAAGGCGAAGGCAACTGGATGGGTCGCCACTTCTTTACCGGCGGGCTGATGCCGTCGGCCGATACGCTGCTCAACTTCCAGGACAAGATCAGCATAGAGCAACGCTGGCTGCTGTCGGGTACCCACTACGAAAAGACCGCCAATGCCTGGCTGCAGAACCAGGACAGCAATCGCGAGCAGGTCATGCGCGTACTGCAGGGCGTCTACGGCATAGCCGATGCGGCTATCTGGTACCAGCGCTGGCGCATGTTCTGGATGGCGTGCGCCGAACTGTTCGGCTACGACAGTGGCAACGAATGGATGGTCGCGCACTATCGTTTCAAGCGCTGAGGTCGGTCAGGCCGACGCAGGCAAGCATGCCGAAGCGTCTATCGGGCCAGCGTCTGAATGGGCAACCCGTTGCATGCAGTCGGCGCGCACCAGTTGGTGAACATTCCAGCTCACCAACTGCCTGACCTGAGCTGTTGTCCCGATGAATGTTCCCTAGAACGTCACCGGCACACGCACGGTCAGGTTCAGATCTGGCGTGTCGCGGGTCAGGCCCGCACCCAAGGCTACGTTGAGGGACACCTGCTCATTGAACCGGTAGGTGCCTCCCAGCAACAGGGTGGCCTGGGTAAAGTTGACGGCCCCGGCCACCGGCTTGCCGTTCTGCTTGGTTTTGCCAAAGATGTTCTGGTCGTAGCCAATGCTGATGGCGGCTTTCTCATTCAAGGCCAGGCCCATGCCCAGATTGAAACCGATGATGTCGCCAGCCTCGACGTCGCCCAGCGATTCGCGCTGACCATCAATCAGCGTGCGCGAGACGTTACTGCGTTCGAAATTGTGCAGGTAGCTCAAGCTACCGAAAAAAACCACCGGGTCAGACGGAAACAGCCAGGTGATACCAGGCTGGATCGCATCGAAGCCACTTCCCGTTGGCAGCTCCAAGGGCAGACCGGTGCCGGTGGCATTGCCTATGCAGCGGGTAACGCAGTCGGTAATCACTTCAAACAGATCCTTGCCGGTCCGGCTCTTGTAACGCAGCCATGCCACGTAGAACGCCTTGTCCGGACCGCCGCGATTGATCTGGTAGCGAGCGGTTACCTCGACGTCACCCAGGCCGCTGCCATGCGAATTGAACACCCTGTCTACTGCGGTACCGGTGAATATTTCACGGCTGACCGTATCGCCATTGATGTAGACATAGGGCAGCTTCGCTTCCAGTTCGAAACGATTGCTCAAGCCGTAGCGTCCGGTCAGGGTGGCTGTTGCCGAGGTTGTCTTTACCTGGCGCACGTCAATCAAGCCGATCAACAGCGCCGGGATGATGGTGTAGCCGACCAGCGCAACCCGGTCGTTGGAGGAATAGCCGTATTGCAGCGAAGGTTCCAGAACGAACGTTCCGGGCGGTGTCAGCACGCCGGGCTGGTCGAAAATCTGCGCAACTTCGGGCGGGCGCGCATCTGATTCAGGCGCCTGGCCTACCGGCTGGCCCGAGGCCGCCGGACGCGTCTGTGCTTGCGCGTACGTGAGCGGACCGGCCAGCATCGGGTGGGTGGGTGGCGGCTGCAGTCCGCGTGCGCGGGCGCTGGCCAGTATTTGGTCATCCAGCGCACGCTGCAGGCGGAGCAGGTTGTCCTCCTGCGTGCTGAGCGACTGGCGCATGCTTTCCAGTTGTTGCGACTGAGCGTTGATCTGCTGTTGCAGGTCATGCAGACGGCCGGGCTCCCAGGTGCCAAGGCCTTCCTGTGCATGGGCCCCGTAGCAAAAGGTCAGCGTGGCGCAGACCAGGGGAATGAGGGTCCGGCGATGGTTTGATAGTTTGATTGGCACACACTTCTCCCTGTTCATGGCCCGCCCGGTGAGGCAATCATTGCGTTGCGCAGTGCGTCGTAGCTGTTGATTTCCTGCAGCATGCCCAGTGTGTCCGCCCCCACCTGCAGCGTCGTCAAGGCGCGAATGTCCTGGTTGTCCAGTGTGTTCTGGATCACCAGTCCATTGCTGGCAGTCCCCGGCGTGACCACGTTGCGTGCGCCGATCTGGACAACCATGCCCTGATTGAGGGACACCAGCGCTGCGGCTTGCTCCGAAGTCATGTGCGAGATGTCAGGAACGTTCACACGCGTGGCGGCGACCAGGTCACCGTTGACGTAGACCACCCGGTCTATGCCGAATGAAAGCGACAGGCCGGAAGGCAATTGCATTCCGCCGCGCATGCCTGCAAGGCGTGCCGGATCCACCCGCACCCATTCATGACCCAGCGGCTTGGAGCTGGCGTTGGCAGGTTCGTCATCCGCAGACATCGCGGGGTTAGCGACGAACAGCGCACCTGTTACACAAAGAAAAAGAATTCTGTTCATGGCTCAGATGTCTCCGGGGCCGCGTCTGGGCAAAGCGACATTGCGCAGGCCATCGCGCTGGACCCCAAGCTGAAGTGGTGCTGGCGGCGCGGTGCGCCAGTCCGCCAATTCATTGAAGCGTGCGCGGTCGCGGCGGTTATGCACGACAAACAGCACGCCGTTGTCCCACAAGGCCTCGAAGCGCGAACGCGGCATGGCACGTGTGCCCCGCGCTGGGTCGCCCAGCAACACGCGTCCATTGCGCAGGCCTTTGACTACTACGAAATGACGGTAGCCGCGATCATTGAGCAGCACGATTGCAGGCAAACCCTCATCCGACAATTTTTCCAGTGGCAATTCGAAACCATCGGCTTCGAAGCCCATCGATTCCAGATACCGGCGCATGTCCAGCAGTGAAAAGCCCTGTTTGCGGATCTTGGCCTGGTCGCCGTGCTCATACATTTTCTTGAAAACCTGCCGCTCGTTCACCGGATAGCCGTACTGGTAGGTGAGCAAGGTGGCGGTGGCCGCCGAGCCGCAGCTGAAGTCGTATTGCTGCGCAATCGTGGTCTGGTAACGGGCCTCCTTCAGGCTGGTAACGCGTACCGCATAGCTTCCGCCATGCGGTACGCGCAAGGACACCTCGTTTGCATGCGCTGGCAGCGCCATTGCCGAAGCTGCGGCGATGCCAAGACACAGGTTCCGCAGTTTCATCCTCACGGACCCACGAACTGCACGTTGACCACCATTCCGTTCTGGATCAGCACATTGTTGCCGGTGTTCTGGATAACGGTGCTGATTCCGGACGTGTTGGCGAACGCCTCGCCATTGATGGCGTTGGAACCGGTCATCACATCTTCGGCAACGTTGTCACTGACCGTTCCATAGATCAGCACGTCGTTGTCGACGCTGCTTTCACCGCCACGCAGTGATTGCAATCTTCCAGCGTCTAGCGGAACGCCGATGCTGGCGGAATGGTCAGTCCGATTACCCTGATCCAGCGCGTCATTGACGCCCGCAGCAAACACGCCTGCAACCCAAGGGCCAGCTGGTGCGTCCCTGCCTGGCAAGAAGTCAGTGCCCTGCCCCTGTACAGGGGCCGCCGTCTCCTGGGCCAAGCAGGCATCGGCACCCGCCATGCAAGCCAACAACAAAATCGCACGAGCAATACTCATGACTTTCTCCCATGCCTCTCGCACGTAATCACCGCCCCTGCGGTTTTCGGCGAGATGCACCGGACTGTGGCGCAGCCCGGTGCATGCTGCTTGCGCGGTTACGGACCTACGGTCAGGTTCGCCTGGACAGTAAGACCTTGCTGGATCAGCGAGGCCGCACCACTGTTCTGGGCTGCAACCATGATGCCGGCAGCAGACTGTCCAACGCTGGTCATGTTGTTGGACATGTCGAACGCGCCCGCGTCATTGGCAACCGATCCGCCATTTCCGCCTGCACCGCCGGTGGCACCATTGCCAACGCCACCGTTGCCGTTACCGCCGTAGCCATCACCGCCGACGCCACCTTCGGCACCGACCGCGCCAGTCGCGCCGTCACCGGCCATGGCACTGCCATTGCTGGCACTGGAAGACGCGCCGCCATTGGTGGCATCGCCGTTGGTGGTCGATCCGCCATCGCCGCCATCGCCTGCAGTGCTGGCCACGTCACCACTGTTGGCGCCCATGCCGTAGCCTGTGCCGCCGCTCGCGCTGGCTGCGCCGGCAGTGCCTGCACCGCCGCTGGCCGAGCCTGCGCCACCGGTGCCAGTGCCATCGCCGGATGTGCCAGCGCCGCCGCTGCCAGTGGCATAGCCGCTGTTGGCGTTGTCGTCACCGCGTTCACGGACACGTCCGCTCTGGCCGCTGCCATTACCGCCACCGGCTGCGCTCATGCCGCTGCCCTCACCACCGCCGGCATAACTGTCGCCACCGCCCGCCGAACTCATGCTGCCGGCATCGCCGCCTGCGCCGTCGCCATTGCCGCCGCGGCCGCTGTCGTTGTGATCGGAGCGTCCGCCACGGCCGCCGTTGCCGGCAGAGGCATCACCAATGCGGGCACTGCCATTGCTGGAATCGCCTGCCGTCGCGCTGCCATTGTTGGCATTGCCGCCATTGCCGCCGTCGCCGCCATTGCCGCCGTCGCCGCCATTGCCACCGTAACCTTCGCCGCCATAGCCTTCGCCGCCATAGCCGTCGCCGCCCGTACCGCCGCGCGCGCCGTTGGCATTGCCAGTGTTGTTGGCGACGTTGCCGATGTCATAGACGCTGACGTCGGTTACATAGCCATCCAGATGGGTCTTGGCAATGGCCTTGTTGCTGTTGAACGAGTTGGAGAAGTTCGCCGTTGCAGTTGAACCATTGTTGGCCGCTGCGGTGCCATAGCCATCAGCCCCGGCCCACCCCTCGTTGTCGCGGTTGTCGCCGCTGTGAGTGCTGTTGTCCGTGGCGTCCGTTGCAATCTGGGTATTTTCGCCAGGACCATTTTCTGTGTTTTCAGCAGCGGAGGCTGGGCCGACAAGTCCAAGTCCCACTACTATCGCGGAAGCGATCAGGGTTTTTCTCGTTAACATTTCCTTGCTCCTACACATCGCCACAAGCCCAGGGGAGGCCTGATACAAGCAATGTCCGTCACACTTACGAAACGGATTGTTAGGACTACGTCGATCAGTCGTTAATGAAAAAAGCGTCAAAAACAGCCTGATTTAGCTGCGAATTGTGTATCGCCGATTACCCGGGTTTCTGGGTAACAACGCGGCAAAAATTGGAGTCAGGACAAACTCGCCGGAAAAACCGCCGAACGGTAGCCCGCAATTTAACGAAAAAAACATTGTTGGATCAGTAGGAGAAAAGGTTTCGTCAATGGGAATGCCACCACTGCTGCAGCGTGTCTCTGTCAGCCCATCGCGCAGCACGCCTGTCCAAGCCTGGTGCCCAACCAGATTGCCAGCAAGCCTCCAATCAGGCTGACGCCAACATAGAGCAGCATCAGCTCGTTGCGATCAGACTTCGCGAACAGCAGGCATTCAACCATCAATGCCGAAAAAGTGGTCAGTCCACCCAGGATTCCCACCAACAGGAATGCACGCCAATAGAGGGCGGAAGGGCCGCGCCCTTCAAGCCAGACCATCAGAAAGCCAGCAAGTAATGAGCCGAGCAGATTGACGGCCAGTGTGCCCCAGGGAAAGCCATAGCCGAGTTGCCGCAGCAAGCTCCCGCTCAGCCAGAACCTGCCCGCAGCGCCCAATGCACCGCCGGCCATGACCAATGCCAGCTGCTGCCACCAGATCATCGGCGCCACCCGGTCAGGTCCTGCGCGACTTGCGCACCGCGTCGGCACGTGCGGCGCGCAGGGCGTCGATCTTTTCCTTCAACTTGATTTCCATGCCCCGCTCCACCGGCTGGTAGTAAACCCGCTCGCCCATGGCATCGGGAAATGCGGTCTGGTCCAGGGCGATGCCGCCTTCGGCATCATGGTCGTACTGGTAGCCCTTGGAGTAACCCAGTTCCTTCATCAGCTTGGTGGGTGCGTTGCGCAAATGCAGTGGCACATCCTGCGTGCCGTACTCGCGCACGTCACGCTTGGCGGCACCAAACGCCAGATAGCCCGCGTTCGACTTCGCGGTACTTGCCAGATAGATCACCAACTGCGCAAGCGCAAGATCGCCTTCCGGGCTGCCCAGCCGGTCGTAGGTTTCCCAGGCTTCGATAGCCATCTGCAGCGCGCGGGGATCAGCCAGGCCGACGTCTTCAACCGCCATGCGCGTCATGCGCCGCGCCAGATAACCCGGATCGCAGCCGCCATCGAGCATGCGGGTGAACCAGTACAGCGCGCCGTCGGGATTGGAGCTGCGCACCGACTTGTGCAGGGCCGAGATCTGGTCGTAGAACTGCTCACCGCCCTTGTCGAAACGGCGCGTGCGGTCGGCAAGGACCTGCAGCAGGGTTTGTTCGGTGATCTCGCCACCTTCGCCCAGCGCAAGTTCGGCGGCGATTTCCAACAAGGTCAGTGCGCGGCGCACGTCACCGTCGGCCGCGCCGGCAATCTCGGCCAGCAGAGGTTCGGGCACGTGGATACCCTGCCCGCCCAGTCCTCTTTCCTCATCAGCCAAGGCATTCGCCAGCGCGACCACAATGTCCTCGCGCGAGACCGATTCCATTACATGCACGCGACAACGTGACAGCAGTGCCGAATTAAGTTCAAAGGAAGGATTTTCGGTAGTGGCGCCGACGAAGATGATGGTGCCGCGCTCGATATGCGGCAGGAATGCATCCTGTTGGGCCTTGTTGAAGCGGTGCACTTCGTCCACGAACAACACGGTATGACGACCGTCCGCAAACCGGTGTGCGGCCTCGGCCAGTACCTGACGTACTTCGGGCAGGCCGGAGAGCACGGCGGAGATCGCCTTGAACTCTGCGTCAGCATATTTGGCCAGCAGCAAGGCCAGCGTGGTCTTGCCGCAACCGGGCGGCCCCCACAGGATCATCGAATGCACGTGACCCGACTCCACCGCCCGGCGCAGCGCGGTGCCCGGTGCCAGCAGCCGCCGCTGGCCCACCATTTCATCCAGGCTGCGCGGGCGGATGCGCTCGGCCAGCGGACGCATGGCGCTGCGATCCACGCTTAGCAGGTCGGGTTCGCCGTTCAATCTGGACTTGGCTTTGGCCACCTGCCCATTCTACCGTCAGCCGCCACGGCCCATGCCGTTGCTCGGCATGGGCCAGTCACGCGTCTTGCTGTACTCAGATGTCACCAACCACATCCACACCTTTGGCCGGTGCGTATTTGAAGGTGGTGCCGGCAAAGGCCGGATTGCGCTTCCAGCCTGCAAAAGTGATTTTCGTGTTCTGCCCTACCGCATCAAGTACATCCATGCGCGCCAGCCCCGACTTGCCGAAGCCCAGCCGGGCCGACTGGAAGCTGGCATCGCCTTCGCTCCTTGGCGTCAGCGTCAGCCATTGCAGGCCTTCGGCGGTACCGCCTTCCTTGACGTTGAACTGCTTGTCGAGCTTGGCCGGGTCTATCAAGGCAGACAACGGGCTGTTCTGTTCCTCGCTGCCCTGCTCGCGCACGGTGACCTGCTGCAGGTCCGGATCGTAGACCCAGACCTTCTTGCCATCGGCCACGATCAGCTGCGGATAGGGCTTGGCATACTCCCAGCGGAACAGACGTGGCGCTGACAAAGCCACGCGCCCGCTTGAGGTTTCCTTGAGCTTGCCTTTGGCGTCATAGACCTGCTGGGTGAACTGGCCGTCGAGTCCCTTCAGGCCAGTGGTAAAGGTCTTGAGGTCGTCGCGAGCGCCAGCGAAGGCAGTACCGGCAAACAGGGCGGTGGCAATCATGGCGAAGCGGATGGGATATTTCATGGAAGGTCTCTCATGTCCTGATGACCACAGTGTTGCCAGCTGAAGCTGAATACGCACCGATGATGTTTGCTGCGCGCTGAATGTCATTGCCCTGCCCCGCTCATGGTGGGCATCTTCCGCAGATCTCCGTACACGATCTGGGCACGGAAACCGCGGCGCACCTGCTGGTACAACGCACGGAATTCGGGATAGTCGTCCGGCTCGCATAATCTGTCGGCACCGTGGATGGCAACGAGGCTCAGCCGGTGCGTGGAGACGACACGCTGGCCCCTGCGTTCCCAGGTGGCCTCGTAACTGCCGGCCCGATTGCTGAAGCGGTTGCCGGGCGGAATGGCGATGATCGGGACGCTGGCGGGGAAATCGAGCGTGTAGGTCTCTTCGCGAAGACTCCGGTTGCAGTAGAACGGGGTCGCGTTGGTCTCACTGGAAGCAGTGGCATGGACGCTGCGCATCGATTCGGCCCCCGGTGGGTCTGGCAGCACCATCGCCCCGACAACAGAGAAATCAACATAGTCGCTGGCGTAGAAATCAAATGAGTAGCCGAACGGCCGGCCCAGATCATTCACCTCACCCTGCAGCGTGATGCGGCCAACCCCGTTGAATCCAGAAGCGGACATGATCGATTCCTGGATGCGTGCGCGGTTCTGCGAAGTCAGCTGCGAAAATGCGCTGCGCAAGCCGATTTCCCCTGAAGCACCACTGTCCTGCAAAGTCTGCCCACTTACGCTGCCATCGGCCTTGAAGTCATAGAAGCTCTGCGCTTTGTAGGCGCTGACGCTGGGGTCGTTGGCCGGTGTGCGGGCTATGCGTCCGTCTGCCGTATGCACGACCGGCGCGCCCAGGTCGCTGGCCGGTAGTTGTCCGAAGCGCGCGTACGGGCTGGTCGAGTCGAGGTACAGGTCGAATTCGGGCAGGTAATTGATGGCATGGTTGAAACGGCCCAGCACTGCCACTGGCGGCAAGGTGGGGCCACCATTGGCGCCGATCAGCACCGGCGTGCTGGCAATGCCGCGCGCGGCCAGCAGCGCTTCCAGGATCACCGTGTGATCCTTGCAGTCGCCGTAGCGATTGGTGAGGATGCTGTCGGCGGGGTTTGGCTCAAGGCCGCCATTGCCCAGATAGACGGCTACATAGCGTATGTTTTTCGCTACCCATTCGTAGATTGCCGAGGCCTGCTCGCGGCGGCCTTCGATACCGCGGCTAATCTCGTCAGCCTGTTGCTGTATCGCAGGGGTGACTTTTGCGGCCGGCGCACCTTTGCGCTGGTAGGCAGCACCCATCGCGGAGAAATCGGCGTAGGTGCTGGCCATGATGGTGGGGCCGTATTCCCAGCTGGCGGCGGACCAGTTCTGATTCTGCATCGGCTCTTTGCGGCTATACGACCATGACCACTGCGCCATGCCCCCGTGCAGGCGCGGGCGGTCACTGCCCTGCACGTGGCGCGTGGAGACATGCATCGGAAGGTCCTTGGGCGCGGTCAGCGTGACCTTCGCATCGTCGTACTGGGCGAAGACGCTGAAGTTCTCCCACAGGCTGAAATAACCAGTGAAATAGGGTGTGTTCTGGCTCTGCCGGTAGCGATAGACCAGGCGGGTGCCGGGGGACAGGTTCGGGAACACGATGACCTTGACCTTGCGGTCCGCATACATCGCCGCCGAGGCACTGGAATAGCTTTCCTGCGTGTAGATCTTGTCCGCCGGCACGTCGTGGCGTTCGCCGTCTGCAGTGATGGTGTAGGCGGCCAACACCTCCAGTGTTTCCATCTTGTCGCTGTAGCTCAGGCGCACCTGGCTGAAGTCGTCCACTCCGGCCTTGGTCTTGACCAGGATCTCGTATTCGCTGGTTTCCACGCTGGTAGCATCGGCTTTCACCTGGTAGTCGGCGCGGTAGCGCACGAAACTGGCACTGTTGGCCGGCTCCTGGTCCTGCTTGCCCTGCGGTGCGGACGGCAAGGTCGCTGGAACGGGGGGCGCAGCGTCCTGCGCGTGCGCGGTGAACGGCAGAAGTGCAACCAGCAGTAACAGGGCTATGCGTTGCATTGGATTCCGATGAAGAGGGATTCGACGGGTTTGGAGCATAACCCTCGAATGCGTGCCGTAATTTCTATCGCGGCGGAGGCGGCGCCAGCACGCTGCGGTCGCCGTTGTGCTCGGGCGGCGTGACCACGCCTGCGGCTTCCATGGCCTCGACCAGGCGAGCGGCGCGGTTATAACCGATCTTCAGGCGACGCTGCACGCCTGAGATGGAGGCACGACGCGTCTCGGTGACAATCCGCACTGCCTCATCGTAAAGCGGGTCGCTTTCCGCATCGCCCGAACTGGCCGATTCCGGCAAGCCGGTGGCGCCGACCACGGTGCCATCACCCATGGTCTGGACTTCTTCCAGCACGCCTTCGATGTAGTCGGCCTTGCCGGTGGCCTTCAGGTGCTCGACCACGCGATGCACTTCCTCGTCACTGACAAAGGCCCCGTGGATGCGCTCTGGCATGGCCGTGCCCGGAGGCAAATAAAGCATGTCGCCCATGCCGAGCAGGGTTTCTGCACCGGACTGGTCCAGGATGGTGCGCGAGTCGATCTTGCTGGAGACCTGGAATGCGATGCGGGTCGGAATATTGGCCTTGATCAGTCCGGTGATGACGTCTACCGATGGCCGCTGCGTAGCCAGAATCAGGTGCATGCCGGCGGCGCGGGATTTCTGCGCCAGGCGGGCGATGAGTTCTTCCACCTTCTTGCCGACAATCATCATCATGTCGGCAAATTCGTCGATGAAGATGACAATAAAAGGCAAGGTTTCCAACGGCTGCGGCGCATCGCCCAGATCGGCGAAGCCGGTGTTGGAGCCGGGCTTGAACAAGGGATCCATCAACGGCTGGCCCGCGTCCTGGGCATCTTTGACCTTCTTGTTGAACCCGCCCAGGTTGCGCACGCCTACCGCACTCATCAGCTTGTAGCGGCGCTCCATTTCGGCCACGCACCAGCGCAGGCCGTTGGCGGCTTCCTTCATGTCGGTGACCACCGGCGCCAGCAGGTGCGGAATGCCCTGGTAGACCGACAGTTCCAGCATCTTCGGGTCGATCATCAGGATGCGCACGTCCTTGGCGCTGGCCTTGTACAGCAGGCTCAGGACCATGGCGTTCACCGCCACCGACTTGCCCGAGCCGGTAGTGCCGGCCACCAGCAAATGCGGCATGCGCTGCAGGTCGGCAACGGTGGGCCGGCCGGCGATGTCCTTGCCCAAGGCAATGGTCAGGGGGCTGGGTGACTTGTCGTATTCCTTGGAGCGCAGCAGTTCGCTGAGGTAGATCATTTCTCTACTGGTATTGGGAATCTCCAGCCCGATGACCGACTTGCCGGGGATCACGTCGACCACGCGCACCGATTTCACACTGAGGCCGCGGGCGATGTCCTTGTCCAGCGAGTTGACCTGGCTGACCTTGACGCCGGGTGCCGGCTGCATCTCGAAGCGGGTGATGACCGGGCCGGGATAGGCACCGACCACGTTCACGTCGATGCGGAAGTCCTTGAGCTTGAACTCGATCTGCCGCGACAGGGTTTCCAGGGTTTCCTCGGAATAGCCCTTGGTCTGCGGCTTGGGATCGTCCAGCAGCGACAGTGGCGGAATGCCTGACTGGTCTCCGCCGGTGCCATGGAACAGGGGAATCTGCTGCTCGCGCTTGGCGCGGTCGCTCTTTTCAATGACCGGTGCCGGCGGTGGCTCGATATGCACCGGCTCGCGGCGCGCACGCTTGACCGCTTCCACCTTGCGTACTTCCTCGCGTCCCTCGCGTAGCACGCGGGTCTGCTGCCATTCGCTTGCTTGTTGAGTGCCACGACGGAACAGCGCCGGCAGCACCATTACGCCCTTGCCTATGCGCTCCATCACCGCAAACCAGGACAGCCCGGTGGCCAGGGTCACCGACACCAGGAACAGCGCCAGCAGGAACAGATTCCCGCCCAGGCTGCCAAACAGGCTATTTAGGGAGCCGCCCACCAGCCTGCCCAGGATGCCGCCCGGGCCGGCGGAGAAATCCGCGGCAGGCAGCGCGCGCATGAACAGCAGGCCGGTGGAGGAAATCAGAAAGCCCACGATGCCGATCAGGCGCAGGGCTGGGCCCAGGTCGGCTTCGCCATCGCCATCGGTGTCCATGCCGAACAAGGCGATCCAGGCCACCACGCCCAACATCACCGGCAGCAGGAAGGCGACATAACCGCAGAGGTACAGCAGCATGTCGGCAACCCAGGCACCTACCCTGCCACCCAGATTGTGGATGGGCGCGGTCAGGCTGCCGGATTGCGACCAGCTGGGATCATCAGGGGAATAAGTGAAGAGGCTTGCCAGCAGATACAGCAGCAATGGCGCGATGGCGATCAGCGCCAGATCACGCCACAGGCGCTGGCGACGCGGGTTGGCCACCGACGCCTGCTTGCGGGCGGCCGAATTGGCGCCCTTGGCTTTGGAAGTTTCGCGAACCTGCTTTGCCACCTATCGACCAGACCTTAAGAATGCTTCATTAGTCTTTGATAATAAACGAATCCAGCAGCGATTTCAGCAGCAACACAAACCTCTGGTGGCGGTAGACAGCGCGCCGGGCCGTAACAAAAACGCCGATGGCGCAGCGCACGTTACCCAGGTGCTTGGCATGGCCGATGCGCTTTGACGCGTTCCACCGGCGCGCCTTGCTTCAACTGCGCCCCGCCGCCACTCTATGTAACTCCGATGCGGGTGCACAAAGCCCCTGTGTCGTTCTTTTCACCCTCATTTTGAGTATACATGAGCACTTCAAAGCACTGCCGTCTCCTGATCCTGGGCTCCGGCCCAGCCGGCTGGACGGCTGCGGTCTACGCCGCGCGCGCCAACCTCAAGCCCGTCCTGATCACCGGCCTGCAGCAGGGCGGCCAGTTGATGACGACCACCGAAGTGGACAACTGGCCGGGCGACGCCCACGGGCTGATGGGTCCGGACCTGATGACGCGCATGCAGGCCCACGCAGAACGTTTCGACACCGAAGTGATCTTCGACCACATCCATACCGTGGACCTGGCGCAGCGACCGTTCAAGCTGATCGGCGACAACGGCGAGTACACCGCCGATGGCCTGGTCATCGCCACCGGCGCAACCGCAAAGTACCTGGGGCTTGAGTCCGAGGAAGCCTTCAAGGGTCGTGGCGTGTCGGCCTGCGCCACGTGCGACGGCTTCTTCTATCGTGACCAGGATGTCGTGGTGGTCGGTGGTGGCAATACCGCCGTCGAAGAGGCGCTGTACCTGGCCAACATCGCCCGCAAGGTCTACCTGGTGCATCGGCGCGACAGCCTGCGCGCCGAAAAGATCATGCAGGACAAGCTTTTCGCCAAGGTCCAGGCCGGCAAGATCGAGCTGGTCTGGCACCACGCCGTTGAAGAAGTACTGGGCAACGAGGCCGGCGTGACCGGCGTGCGGGTCAAGTCTGTGCTCGATGGCAGCACCCGCGACATCACGGTGCACGGCTTGTTCGTGGCCATTGGTCACACGCCCAACACCAGCCTGTTTGAAGGCCAGCTAGAGATGAACAATGGCTACCTGAAAATCCAGTCCGGCATCGAAGGCAACGCCACCGCCACCAACGTTCCGGGTGTGTTTGCGGCAGGCGATGTCACCGACCAGCATTATCGGCAGGCCATCACCTCGGCAGGTTTCGGCTGCATGGCCGCACTGGATGCCGAGCGCTACCTGGACAAGGACGCCTGATGGCGGCATTGCGCCTGGGTCTGCTGGCGCTGTTTGCGCTGGCGCCCCTGGCAAATGCCGATGAGGGCCGCGACCTGCAGGGCGCTGCCGCTGTGCTCTCGCCACCGCCGAATCCGGATTGCATGGAGCAGGCGCAGTTCTTCGGCGAACTCAACTCGCGTCTCGTCCCTGAAAGCGACACTGCTTATGTGGGACGGGCCAACGTGGAGCAGGCAATGCTGCGCTCGATGCACTCGTTCTTCGAAGACCAGCAGCAGATGCTGGCCAGCGCCATGGAAGGCGACCACGACGCCGGCCAGCGGCTGGCCCGCAAGTGGGCCGAGTGCGCGCTGAGCGGATTCACCCTCTCCGACTTGCAACGGGAGATCGTCGAGCAGGGGCTGCGCGACGCGGTGCTGGCAGGCGACACTCAGGCAATGCGGTTGCTTGCGACCTTGTTTGCCACCGGCCAGGGCGTGGAGCAGGACTACCTGAAATCGTTTGATCTGTTCACCCGTGCCCGCGATGCGCACCTGCGCAAGCAGGACATGAAGGTCGCTTATGGGATGAAGCGGGTTCGCGGTATTTCCCAGCGGGATGCACGCAAGCGCCTGGCCGCCTATTCATTCGCGTTCGAACAGCTGTTCTCGCATCTTGCCGATGCCCACACCCAGGACCTTGTCAGCCGGATCGGCGAGTCGAAGTTCATGCTGCGGCTGGACCCCTGCAATTCCATCGGTACCGTCGACAGCGAAGCAACGCACGCTTCGTTCGACCAGCCGCTGCTGCAGCGGCTTGTTGACCAGGCTGTCTCCCAGCTGCCTGCACCGGGAGTCGACTGCGACGTGCAGACCGGCGCCACCGGCATGCCGGGCACCCTGATCCGCTACCACTGAACATGCCGCAAGCGCGCGTCCTGGGATCGCTGACTGGCCTTGGGCCAGAATGGGACGCGTTGCATGACGGCCGCAATCCATTTGTTTCTCATGCGTTCCTGTCCGGTCTGGAGCAGCACGGCTGCCTGCGCGAGGAATGGGGCTGGACCCCGCATCACGTCACCTTGTGGGACCGCGAGAACCTGGTTGCGGCCGCACCCGGCTATCTGAAGACAAACTCCCATGGCGAGTTCGTGTTCGACCACGCCTGGGCCCATGCCTACGCGCAGCATGGACTGGAATACTTTCCCAAGTGGCTGGGTGCAGTGCCCTACTCGCCCGTGACCGGGCCGCGCTTGCTAGCGCTGGATGACCGGTATCGTCACGCACTGCTGGATGCGGTGATCACCCAGACCGGAGCCACCGGGGCGTCTTCGGCCCACATCAATTTCCATGCCGACAGCGAAGAGTCCGTGTTCGGGGCCCAATGGCTGCCACGTATGGATATCCAGTACCACTGGCGCAACGCGGCGGGATGGCGCGACTTCGATGGTTTCCTGGGCGCCTTCGACCACAAGCATCGCAAGAACATCCGCCAGGAACGCGCCAAGGTCGCCCGCGCGGGCATCGTCTTCCGCGTAGTGCATGGCGATGAAGCCAGCGACGAGGACCTGGCGACGATGTTCGCGTTCTACCTGCTGACCTTCCGCGATTACGGGAATTCGCCGGCGCTGACGCTGGAATTCGTGCGCCACCTGGCCCGCAGCATGCCGCGCAACGTGGTTATTTTCCTGGCCGAGCGCGACGGACACGCGATTGCCGGCGCCCTGTGTCTGCGCGGCGGCGACACCTTGTACGGACGCTACTGGGGCGCCAGTGAAACCTCTCCGGGCCTGCACTTCGAGACCTGCTACTACCAGGGCATCGAGTACTGCCTGCGCGAAGGTCTTGAGGTCTTTGAACCCGGCGCGCAGGGCGAACACAAGCTGGCGCGCGGGTTCTTGCCCAGCTTTGTGCACAGCCGCCACTGGATTGCCGACGATGCGTTCTCCGACGCACTGCGACGCTGGTGTGCGGAAGAAGCGCTGTCGGTCCAGCGCTACGCCACCACCCTGCAGGCGCATTCGCCCTTCAAGGCGCTGACGCCGGCGCTGCTTTGAGCGAGCGCATGCGCCGGCCCGTGCTGCTTTCGCCAGATCCGCATGCGGCGTTTCCGCCCGCCAGCAGCGCGTTGCAGGACCCCGACGGCCTGCTGGCCATTGGCGGAGACCTCAGCCCGGCGCGCCTGCTCAATGCCTATCGTCATGGCATTTTCCCGTGGTATTCGCAGGGCCAGCCATTGCTGTGGTGGAGCCCGGATCCGCGCATGGTCTTCCTTACCGATGAGGTACGGCTGTCGTCGCGTTTTCGGCGCAGTTTGCGCGCCAGCACCTGGCAGGTGCGTGCGGACACGGCCTTCGCCGAGGTGGTCGCTGCCTGCGCGCTGTCCCCCAGGCCCGGGCAGAATGGCACCTGGATCACCGCCGAGATGCAGGCGGCGTATCTGGAACTGCATCGGCTGGGACACGCGCACTCGGTCGAGGTGTTCGATGGCGAATGGTTGATCGGCGGCATCTATGGCGTAGCGATCGGCCGGATGTTTTTCGGCGAAAGCATGTTCAGCGCGACCTCGGGTGGCTCCAAGGTCGCCCTGGCAGCCCTGGCACATCGGCTGCGAGGCTGGGACTGGCCCTTGATCGACGCGCAGGTGGAAAATCCACACCTGATCACGTTGGGGGCCACAAGCTGGCCGCGGCTGGAGTTCCTGACCTGGGTGCGGGAACTGACCGCAATGCCCGGGATCGATGGCCATTGGACCGGGCCATTCGGTGTGCTGGCCGCGGCCAGCCTGGCCGAAGTCAGTGCCGGTTAACGCTTTTTTTGCATGCGGGCCGGTCGACGCGTAGAATCCTCGCTCTTACGGCCCCGCGCCGCCCGCTCTACCTGCAGGTTTACATGTCGAAAGACGACTCAATTGAATTCGAAGGCACCGTTGCCGAGACGCTGCCCAACACCATGTTCCGGGTCAAGCTGGAGAATGGTCACGAAATCATCGCCCACATTTCCGGGCGCATGCGCAAGAACTACATCCGTATTCTCACCGGCGACAAGGTCAAGGTTGAAATGACCCCGTATGACCTGTCCAAGGGTCGGATCACCTACCGCATGAAGTAAGGCGGTCAGATTGACGGGTAAAAAAAGGCGGCCATTGGCCGCCTTTGTCGTTTCCCGAGGCCGCCAGTGCGGCCCACGCCCGCCCCGCGACGGGCGTGGCGACCTACACCGTCGCTGGCAGCAGTCGCTCCGGCTCGGACTGGGCCTCGACAACGAGGTCGTCGTCCTTTACATCGATGCTGACCCGGCCACCGCCAATCAACTTGCCGAACAGCAGTTCGTCGGCCAGTGGGCGCTTGACCTTGTCCTGGATCAGACGGGCCATGGGCCGTGCACCCATCAGCGGGTCAAAGCCGTGCTTGGCCAACCAGTCCCGCGCAGCAGGTGTGCTGGACAGGCTGACGTGCTTTTCCTGCAACAGCATTTCCAGCTCGATCAGGAACTTGTCCACGACCCGCTGGATGTGGTCGAAGCCCAGGCCCTGGAACTGCACCACCGCGTCCAGGCGGTTGCGGAATTCCGGGGTGAAGCTCTTGCGGATCACTTCCATGGCGTCGGTGGAATGGTCCTGCCGGGTAAACCCGATCGTGCGCCTTGCCGCCTGCGTTGCCCCGGCATTGGTGGTCATCACCAGGATCACGTTCCTGAAATTGGCTTCGCGACCGTTGGTGTCGGTCAAAACGCCGCGATCCATGACCTGCAGCAGGATATTGAAGATGTCCGGATGGGCCTTCTCCACTTCATCCAGCAGCAGCACGCAATGGGGTGTCTTGACGATCTTCTCGGTCAGCAGGCCGCCCTGGTCGAAGCCGACGTAGCCTGGCGGCGCGCCAATCAGGCGGCTGACCGAATGCGATTCCATGTACTCGCTCATGTCGAAGCGCACCAGCTCGATGCCCAGTTGCAGCGCAAGCTGCTTGGTAACCTCGGTCTTGCCCACGCCGGTGGGGCCGGCAAACAGGAAATTGCCGATCGGCTTGTCCGGGTTGGCCAACCCCGAGCGGGCCAGCTTGATGGCTGACGACAAAGTCTCGATGGCCGGATCCTGCCCGAAGATCACCATCTTCAGGTTGCGCTCCAGATGCTTCAGCACGTCCTTGTCGGACGTGGACACCTGTTTGGCCGGAATGCGCGCCATCTTGGCCACGATGGTCTCGATTTCTTCCACGTCGATCAGGCTCTTGCGCACGCCTTCGGGCAGCAGTTGCTGGCGTGCGCCTGCTTCATCGATCACGTCGATGGCCTTGTCCGGCAGCAAGCGGTCACCGATATGCTTGACCGACAGGTCCACGGCGGCCTGCAGCGCATCGTCCGCATAGGTAACGTTGTGGTGCGCCTCGTATTTTGGCTTGAGGCCCTGCAGGATCTCGTAGGTTTCGCCCACCGTGGGTTCGACAATGTCGATCTTCTGGAACCGGCGCGCCAGTGCGCGATCTTTCTCGAAGATGCCGCGGTATTCCTGGAAAGTGGTGGAACCGATGCAACGCAGATCACCCGAGGCCAGCGCGGGCTTGATCAGGTTGCTGGCATCCATGGTGCCGCCACTGGCCGATCCGGCACCGATGATGGTGTGGATTTCGTCTATGAACAGGATTGCGCCGGGCAGCTTCCTGATGGACGAAAGCACGCCCTTCAGTCGCTTCTCGAAATCACCCCGGTACTTGGTGCCAGCGACCAGAGCACCCAGGTCCAGTGAATAGATGGTGGCATCCAACAGCACCTCCGGCACCTGGCCTTCCACGATGCGCTTGGCCAGACCCTCGGCCAGCGCCGTCTTGCCTACACCGGCCTCGCCCACGTAAAGCGGATTGTTCTTGCGACGGCGGCACAGCACCTGGATAGTGCGCTCCACTTCATCTGCGCGGCCAACCAGCGGGTCTATCTTTCCGGCCCGCGCCAGGTCGTTGAGGTTGCTTGCAAATTCGGCCAGTGCATCGCCCTTGCCCTCGCCTTCGGCCCCTTCGCCGGGCCTGCCTTCGCCCTCCGGATGACTACCGGGCTCGCCCTCTTCGGCCTGCTTGGCGATACCGTGCGACAGGTAATTGACCACATCCAGGCGGGTGACGTCCTGCTGGGTCAGGAAATAAACCGCGTGCGAATCTTTCTCGCCGAAGATGGCTACCAGTACGTTGGCGCCAGTGACCTCTTTCTTGCCGGAGGACTGCACGTGATAAACCGCCCGCTGCAGCACCCGCTGGAAACCCAGTGTGGGCTGGGTATCGCGGCCGTCTTCTTCGCCGAGCTGGGAGACCGAGGCCTCGATGGCCTGTTCCAGGTCATGGCGCAGGCGCGGGGCATCGCCGCCGCAGGCTTTGAGCACTGCCTGGGCCGATACGTTGTCCAGCAGGGCCAGCAGCAGGTGTTCCACGGTCATGAATTCATGCCGGGCCTCCCGTGCGCGCTTGTAGCACTGGCCAATGGTTTGCTCGAGATCTTTGCTGAACATGGGTTACTCCGACTGCCGTTCCCCACAATATGAGGCCTGTATGGCGGATTTCCACAACCCTGCTGGGTCTCACTGTTCAGGATCTGGAAAGCAGCAAGGGCTTCAGCGTAAACGCAAGCGCCACAGCGGTACACCACGACGGTCAAACCCGCTCCAGAGAAGGGATTCCAGATGCTTCCCGTGTCGGCTTGTTGCCCTGCCCTTGCGCCTTAGACCTGCTCCATCGTGCATAACAGTGGATGCTGGCTCATGCGCGCGTATTCGTTCACCTGGGAAACCCGGGATTCGGCGACTTCACGGGTGTACACGCCGCAGACGCCACGGCCGCGCGTATGCACGTGCAGCATCACCTGGGTCGCTTTCTCGATATCCATGGCGAAAAACTGCTGCAGCACCAGCACTACAAAATCCATGGGGGTGTAATCGTCGTTGAGCAGCATTACCTGATACAGCGGCGGACGCGCCACTTCAGGCTTGCTGGTTTCGACCATCACGCCATGGTCGCGTTCGTTTTCATTATTAGGGGGCATGGGAGAATTATACGGATTGGACGGGCTGCGCCGCTGCCCGCACAATTCACGACCTGACTGGAGTACCGCTTTGTACTGGAAATCAACACGCTGTTCGCTTGGACTCGCCGCAGGACTGGTGTTTGCCCTGTCTTTTGCCACTACGGCCCAGGCCAGGCAGGCACGGGACGGCTCGGTTGCCGATGCGCGGATCAAGTCCCAGCTTGCCGAGCTGGAATACAAATATGAAGTGGATGAGGACAACGACTTCAAGCTGGTGTTCAACGTTGGCGACAGCAAGCGCAGCCAGATTGTGTACGTGCGCTCGCCGATTGAGACCTATGGGACGCATGCGGTGCGCGAAATCTGGTCGCCCGGCTACGTTTCCCCCAAAGATGAGTTTCCGGCCGCAGTGGCCAACCAACTGCTGGAGGCCTCCAATGAGGCCAAGCTGGGGAGCTGGGTCAAGCAGGGCCGCAACGCGATATTCGTGGTGAAGATAGCCGCCGATGCGAGCAATGAGCAACTGGACGACGCCATTGACCTGGCAGTGTCGCTTGCCGACGAGATGGAAGCCGAATTGACCCCGGGCAAGGATGATCTCTGAGTGAGTTACCGTGAAGGCCGCTTCTGGCAACCCGACGTCACCGTGGCCACGGTCGTGGTGCGCGAAGGCCGGCTGTTGATGGTCGAAGAGCGCGCCTTGGGCAAGCTGGTATTCAATCAGCCCGCCGGGCACCTGGAACCCGACGAAAGCCTGGCCGATGCCGCGCTGCGAGAGACGCGCGAGGAGACCGGCTGGGACGTGAAGCTGACCGCTTTCATCGGCGCCTATCAATGGAAGGCGGTCAATTCCGATGAGGGCGGCGACCGTCACTACCTGCGCTTCGCCTTCGCCGCCGAACCGGTCGCGCATGATGCTTCACGCAGGTTGGACGAAGGCATCGTGCAGGCCCTGTGGATGACGCCCGACGAGCTGCTGGCCGAGCAGTCGCGTCATCGCAGCCCGCTGGTCTGGCAGGTGGTGCAGGACTACCTGGCCGGAAGGCGTTCGCCGCTGTCCATCGTGCAGCAGATCGGATGAGCGCTCCACGCATCATCGTAGGCATGTCCGGCGGCGTGGATTCGTCGGTGGCGGCCTTGCGACTGGTCCGCGAAGGCGAATCGGTGGCGGGTCTTTTCATGCAGAACTGGGCCGACGACGGCAGCGGCCACTGCCGTGCCGAGGAAGACCGCCGCGATGCGGTCGCGGTCTGCGGAAAGCTGGGAATGCCTTTCCATTTCCGTGATTTCTCGGCCGAATACTGGGAAGGCGTGTTCTCGCATTTTCTTGCCGAGTACGCGCGTGGCCGCACTCCGAACCCGGATGTGCTGTGCAACCGCGAGGTCAAGTTCAGGCATTTCCTGGATGCAGCGCGTGAACTGGGCGCGGAAAAAATCGCGACCGGCCATTACGCGCGCATTGCCGGACAGCGTGGTGCATTCAAGTTGCTGCGCGCGGTGGACCGCAGCAAGGACCAGAGTTATTTCCTGCACCAGTTGGGACAGGAGGCGCTGTCGGCGACCTTGTTCCCCATTGGCGACATTCAGAAATCCGAACTGCGTGGCATCGCGCGCGACGCCGGCCTGCCCACGCATGACAAGAAAGATTCCACCGGCATATGTTTTATCGGGGAGCGCGATTTCCGCGAATTCCTGGCTCGCTACCTGCCGGCAAAAACGGGCGAGATGCGCGACCCCACCGGCGTGAAGGTGGGCGAGCATCCCGGGGTGTTCTATTTCACCCTGGGCCAGCGCGAAGGCCTGCAGATTGGCGGCCTGCGTGGACGTGGCAGCGCACCCTGGTACGTGGTTGGAAAGGATGTGGCCCGCAACGTGCTGTATGTCGATCAGGACACCGCAAGTCCGTTCCTGCATTCGACCCGGTTGTGGTCGGAGACTGCGCACTGGGTGGCAGGCACCGCCCCGGCAGAAAGCTTTGAATGCAGCGCGCAAACCCGGTACCGACAGTCCGATGAACCTTGCAGCGTCACAGTCGCTGACGATGGAACCCTTGCCGTGCATTTCACCCGGCCACAGCGTGCCGTCACGCCCGGACAATCGCTGGTGCTGTACCAGGGCGACGAGTGCCTGGGTGGTGCGGTGATTGCGCGGACCAATGCACCTCTTGAACAACAACTCCCGGAGCAGGCAGCTTGAGCAGACCCCTTTCGGAACGCGTTTTGGCTTTGGCCGGCGTGGTCCAGGCACTGGCACAGGTGCGGCGCATCGCCGAGACCGGCCAATCCGACGCGGCAGTCGTGCAGACCGCGGTGGGCAGTGTTTTCCGCATCGATG
>JBDSUI010000068.1:0-7307 GCA_039927795.1 Pseudoxanthomonas sp. | reverse complement strand
AAGACGAACTTCGGCATCTCCCAGTGGTAGCGGATCGCCAGCATGCGCAGTGAGAATCCAACCAACATGGCGACCACCATGCCAACGGTGTGCTCAATGCCAAGGTGCGGCGCCGCCATGTACAGCGCGCCGGTGACCAGGGAGACACTGGCATAGAGTTCCTTGCGGAACAGCAGCGGAATCTGCGTACACAGCACATCGCGCAGCACGCCGCCGAAAGTACCGGTGACCATGCCGCTGACCAGGATGATGATCCAGTGCAGCTGCAGCCCCTTGGCAATGTCGCAGCCGATCACCGTGAACACCACCAGCCCGATCGCATCCAGCACCAGGAAGCTGGTGCGCAGGCGTTTGGCAACTGGTGCAATCAGTGCGGTGGCCAGCGCCGCGACCAGCACGATCACCAGATAGTAAGGCCGCTCGATCCAGACCAGTGGATGCCGGCCCAGCAGCACATCGCGAAGCGTGCCACCACCCAACGCCGTGACACAGGCGATCACGCACACGCCCAGCCAGTCCATCTCACGCCGGCCTGCGGCCAGCGCCGCACTCATCGCCTCGGCGGCAATGGCCACCATGAACAGGAGGTGCAGCATCATGCGGGCAGTCGCCGCATCACGACTCCAGGTTTATCCAGGTGGCTTTCATCTCGGTGTATTTGTCGAAGGCGTGCAGCGACTTGTCGCGACCGTTCCCCGACTGCTTGTAGCCGCCGAACGGAGCGCTCATGTCGCCGCCATCCCAGTAGTTGACCCACACGCTGCCGGCGCGGAGCTTGCGCGCTACCCGATGGGCGCGGCTGATGTCCTTCGTCCACACCCCGGCGGCCAGACCGTACTCGCTGTCGTTGGCCATGCGCAGTGCCTGCGCCTCGGTATCGAAGGCGATCACCGACAGCACCGGACCGAATATTTCCTCGCGGGCGATGGTGTGCTCATGACTGACTTCATCGAATACGGTGGGCTCCAGGTAACAGCCTCCTGCCACGGTATCGGCACGCTTGCCGCCGAGCACCAGTTTCGCGCCTTCGGCCACACCCTTTTCGATATAGTCCAGCACGCGGCTGGTCTGGGTTTCGTCAACCATCGCGCCCATCGGCGCACCCGGTTCGAACGGATGCTGCGGTTGCATCCTGCGCCCGGCTTCGAGTACGCGGGCCAGAAACTCGTCCTTGATCGAACGTTCCACCAGCAGCCGCGATGCGGCCGTGCAGACCTCGCCCTGGTTGTAGAAAATGCCACTGGCCGCGGCCTCGGCTGCCTTGTCCAGGTCGGGCGCGTCGGCGAAGACCAGGTTGGGGCTCTTGCCCCCGCATTCCATGTAGGCGCGCTTGAGGTTGGAACGCCCGGCGCACTGCAGCAGCTGCTTGCCCACCGCGGTGGATCCGGTAAACACCAGGCCGTCGACGTCCATGTGCAGGGCCAGCGGTTCACCTGCTTCCTTGCCGTGGCCGGGAACCACGTTGAACACGCCCGCCGGAATACCCGCTTCCATCGCAATCGCGGCCAACCTGATCGCACTGAGCGGTGATTTTTCCGAAGGCTTCAGAATCACCGAATTGCCCATCGCCAGGGCCGGTGCCAGTTTCCAGCTTGCCATCAACAGCGGGAAGTTCCAGGGCACGATGGCGCCGACCACGCCCAGCGGCTCACGCGTAACCAGTCCCAGCTCACCCGGACCAGTTGGCGCCACTTCTCCATACACTTTGTCCAATGCTTCGCCGGTCCACGCCATGCAGCGAATGCTCGCGGCCACGTCAACCGCGCGCGCATCACCTACCGGCTTGCCCATGTCCAGCGATTCCAGCACGGCCAATTCATCTGCGTACTGCTCGATCAGCCCTGCGAATTTCAACAACACTTTCTTGCGATGCGCCGGCCTGGCTTCGGACCAGGCCCCGGCATCAAAGCTTCGTCGCGAGGCGATGACGGCGCGTTCGATGTCCTCGGCCGCACAGGCTGCCACCTGGCCCAGCACGCGGCCGTCGATCGGGCTGATGCAGTCAAACGTCCTGCCACTGGCAGCATCGACGTACTTGCCGTCGATAAAGGCCTGGGTGCGTAGCTGCAGACTATTGGCGAGGGCTTGCCAGGTGTCGCGGGTGTGGGGAACGTTCATGCTTACCTCTGGATTCTGATGCATCGAGCCAACTGGCAGCCAGATCGCCGCGCAGACGCGGACCGGGCGGCTTTGTTTCTCAAGTGGATCTACAGCAAAAACATTCGGATAACGCCGGCGCGGCAAACGCGGCGCTTCTGATACTTGCACGCTCAATCAAACAGCACCTTCAATCAAAACGTAGCCGGCGTGTTTGCACTGAAAACAACCGCCTCCGTGTCGCTGAGATTGCGGAAGCGGTGCGGCACCCGGCTTTCGAAATAATAAGCCTCGCCCGCATGCAACACGCGCACCTCGTCGCCCACGGTCACCTCCACCTCGCCTGCCACCACCACGCCACCTTCTTCCCCCTCATGCAGCAACATGCTGCTGCCGGTGTCAGTGCCCGGCGGCATGACCTCTCGCAGGATGCACATCTGTCGCTGCGGGCGTCGCTGGCCGACCAGGAAATACTGGATGCCGTTGCTGCCCACATCGGGCAACTCATCGGTGCCATAAAAGGGACTGTCGGCCAGGCCGATATCCAGGTCCAGGGTGAAAAAGTCGGCCAGTGAGATGGGAATACCATCCAGCACCTTCTTCAGTGAACTGACCGAGGGGCTGACCTTGTTCTGTTCGATAAGCGAGATGGTGCTGTTGGTCACCCCCACGCGCTTGGCCAGCTCACGCTGGCTGAGCTGCTTGGATTTGCGTACCAGCTGCAGGCGCGCGCCGATGTCCATCCCACCCTTCGATATGGAACCTGTGTTGCCGGATACTTTACACGGCGCAGAAATATGGTCAATTTCCTGACAATCGCAGCGCTGGTTGTAAAGTTTTTTCAACGCGTTAAGCTGCGTCCCACCTTTCTTTCACCCCTTTGGAGCTGCCCGAATGAGCGCAGATTCGACCTCCGGCGCAAGCGCCGAGCGCGCCGCGCTGTCCCGCCATTACGCCACGCAGGCCACTTCGGCCCCGCCGTCGATGGATGCGTTCTGGATGCCTTTCACCGCCAACAAGCAGTTCAAGGCGTCGCCGCGCCTGCTGGCCAGTGCGTCGGGCATGTATTACAAGACCGTGGATGGGCGCGAAATCCTCGACGCGACCGCCGGCCTGTGGTGCTGCAACGCCGGCCATTCGCGTCCGCGTATCGTCGAAGCAGTGAAAGCCCAGATCGAGACCCTGGATTTTGCCCCCAACTTCTCGATGAGCTCGCCCCTGCCCTTCGTGTTGGCCGAGCGCCTGGCCGAACTGGCCCCGGGCAATCTCAAGCATGTCTTCTATACGAACTCCGGTTCGGAATCGGTGGACAGCGCGCTCAAGATCGCCATTGCCTACCACCGCGCCCGCGGCGAAGGCCAGCGCACGCGCCTGATCGGTCGCGAGAAGGGTTACCACGGCGTCGGCTTCGGCGGCATTTCCGTAGGTGGCCTGTCCAACAACCGCAAGTGGTTCGGTCCTGGTCTGTCGGGTGTAGACCATATGCGACATACGCTGGATATCGGCCGCAATGCATTTTCCAAGGGCTTGCCGGAATACGGCATCGAGCTGGCCGAAGACCTCGAGCGCATGGTTGCGCTGCATGACGCCTCGACCATCGCCGCGGTGATCATCGAGCCAATCTCCGGTTCTGCCGGCGTCATCATTCCGCCCGACGGCTATCTGCAGCGCATCCGCGAGCTGTGCACCCGGCACGGCATTCTGCTGATATTCGACGAAGTGATCACCGGTTTCGGCCGCGTTGGCAATGCGTTTGCCGCGCAGCGCTTCAATGTCATTCCCGACCTGATCACCGCCGCCAAGGGCATCACCAATGGATGCGTGCCGATGGGCGTGGTGCTGGTGTCCGACGATGTGCACGAAGCCTTCGTGCAGGGGCCAGACAACGCCATCGACCTGTTCCACGGCTACACCTATTCCGGCCACCCGATGGCCTGCGCGGCGGCCATTGCCACCCTGGATACCTATGCCGAGGAGAACCTGTTCGACAAGGCACTTGAACTGGGTGAGTACTGGCAGGAAGGCATTCATTCGCTGAAAGGCCTGCCCAACGTGATCGATATCCGCAACTACGGGCTGATCGGTGCGATCGAGTTGGCCCCGCGGGCGGGCGCACCGGGCACGCGCGCCTTCGACGCCTTTACCCATGCCTTCCAGGAAGGCGACCTGCTGACCCGGGTGACCGGCGACGTGATCGCCCTGTCACCGCCACTGATCGTGGAGAAATCCCATATCGACCGGATCTTCGAAACCTTGACGGACACCTTGCGCGCCACCGCGTAAAGTCAATCGCCACACGTGGCCTGGCGCTCCCCACGCCCATGGCTCACCCATGCCCCTGGAGAGAAAAATGCTGATCGGCGTCCCCAAGGAAATCAAGAATCACGAATACCGCATCGGCCTGACCCCGGCCGGTGTGCGTGAACTGGCCGCCGGCGGCCACGCGATCATGATCCAGGCCAGTGGCGGCCAGGCCATCGGCCTGACTGACGAGATGTACCAGCGCGCAGGCGCAGAGATCGTGGAAAGCGCCGAGGAAATATTCCGGCGCGCCGACATGATCATCAAGGTCAAGGAACCGCAGCCGGCGGAATGCGCCATGCTGCGTTCGGGCCAGGTGCTCTTCACCTACCTGCACCTCGCGCCTGACCCGGAGCAGACCAAGGCACTGGTGGCCTCTGGCGCCACCTGCATTGCCTACGAGACCGTCACTGATGGCAAGGGCGGCCTGCCGCTGCTGGCACCGATGAGCGAAGTGGCAGGCCGCATGTCGATCCAGGCAGGCGCGCACGCACTGGAAATAGCGCAGGGCGGATCGGGCGTGCTGCTGGGCGGCGTGCCAGGGGTGAAGCCGGCCGAAGTGCTGGTGATTGGCGGCGGCGTAGTAGGCATCAATGCGGCGCGCGTGGCCATGGGCATGCATGCACGCGTGACCGTGGTTGATCGTTCACTTGATCGACTGAAATATCTGGATGAGTTGTACGGCCCCCGGTTGACGACGCTCTATTCCACCCACGATGCCATCGAGGAACGCTTGCCGGACACGGACCTGGTAATCGGCGCGGTGCTTATCCCCGGCGCCACGGCGCCCAAGCTGATCGCACGGTCGCAATTGAAGCTGATGCGTCCGGGGTCGGTACTGGTGGACGTGGCCATAGACCAGGGCGGTTGCTTTGAAACCAGCAAGCCCACCACCCACCAGGACCCAACCTATGAAGTGGATGGCGTGATTCATTACTGCGTGGCCAACATGCCCGGCGGCGTGGCCCGCACGTCAACCTTCGCCCTCACCAACGCCACCCTGCCCTTCGCCCTGCAACTCGCCGACAAGGGCGCCTACCAGGCCATGCTTGACGACGAACATTTGCTCAACGGGCTCAACGTGCACGATGGCAAGGTCACCTACAAGGCAGTGGCCGACGTGCTGGGTTACCAATACGTGCCTTCGACCAAGGCGCTGGGCTAAGCCGATGTTTTCCGCTTGTATTGCCGCTTCTGGCGCCGCAAGGCCGCGACAGCGAATCGAACCCAGTGCGCGGACGTGTTGCGCCACCGAATCGAGCGCTGCCGCGGTTGCGATTGAGCCACCCAGCCCCTGCGTCTGACCGCCAATAGCCAACCAGCGCCAACCCACCCGGCCTTTCCATTGCCGACCATCGGCACCCTTACCTGCAAGCTGGGTTCGGGGACATTCCGCATCACGGTGACACCATGACCAGAGTCCTTGCGCATTTCATCCACGGCCAGAAGGTCGCCGGCGACAGCGACCGCCATGGCGACGTCTTCGATCCCGCCACAGGCGCGGTTTGCGCGCGCGTTCCCCTGGCGTCGGCCAGCGACGTGAAGTCTGCTGTGAATGCCGCTGCGGCTGCTTTCCCCGCCTGGGCGCAGACCACCCCGCTCAACCGCGCCCGGGTGATGTTCCGCTTCAAGGAACTGCTGGAGCGGCATGCCGGCGACGTGGCGGCACTCATTACCTCCGAACACGGCAAGGTGCGCTCCGATGCACGCGGCGAAGTGACCCGCGGCCTGGAAGTGGTGGAGTTCGCCTGCGGCATTCCACACCTGCTCAAGGGCGAGCATTCGATGAACGTCGGCCGCGACGTGGATTCGTGGAGCGAGTACGCACCGCTGGGTGTCGCCGCCGGCATCACCCCATTCAATTTCCCGGCGATGGTTCCGCTGTGGATGTTTCCGGTGGCGATTGCCTGCGGCAACACCTTCGTACTGAAACCGTCAGAACGCGACCCTTCGGCGGCACTGCTCATGGCCGACCTGTTGCAACAGGCTGGCCTGCCCGATGGCGTGTTCAATGTCGTACATGGGGACAAGGAAGCGGTCGACGCCTTGCTGGACGATCCCCGCGTACAGGCGATCAGCTTCGTCGGCTCCACCCCCATCGCCGAATACATCTATGCCCGTGGCAGCGCCAACGGCAAGCGCGTGCAGGCGCTGGGCGGCGCCAAGAACCATATGGTCGTGCTGCCGGACGCGGACATTGACGGCGCCGTTTCCGCCTTGCTCGGCGCAGGCTACGGCTCGGCCGGCGAACGCTGCATGGCCATTGCAGTGGCGGTTTGTGTGGGCGACGCCACGGCCGATACCCTGGTCAGCAGGCTTGCGCCCAAAGTGGCGGCATTGAAGATCGGCCCCGGTTGTGATGACCCGGAAATGGGCCCGCTAATTACCGGTACGCACCGGGACAAAGTACGCGGCTACATCGACCACGGCGTGGGGGAAGGCGCCACCCTGGTTGTCGACGGTCGTGGCCACACGGTCGCCGGCCACGAGGCTGGTTTTTTCCTCGGCGGCTGCCTGTTCGATCACGTCACTGCGGACATGCGCATCTACCGCGAAGAAATATTCGGGCCGGTGCTGTGCGTGCTGCGTGTACCGGATTTCGAAACCGCACTGAACCTGGTCAACGCGCACGAATATGGCAACGGCACGGCGGTGTTCACCCGCGATGGTGGCACCGCGCGCGAATTCGCGCATCGCGTGCAGGCCGGCATGGTCGGCATCAATGTGTCAATACCGGTGCCCATGGCCTTCCACAGCTTTGGCGGCTGGAAGCGCTCGATCTTCGGCCCCCTGCACGTCCACGGCCCCGACGGGGTGCGCTTCTACACGCGCTTGAAGACCATCACCGCGCGCTGGCCGGACACGCACGCAGCCGAATTCGCGATGCCGACGATGAAGTGAGGCCTGTT